>JAOZPI010000014.1:0-10223 GCA_029932835.1 archaeon
GATGTTCTTGTTGGGAAGTCTTCGCCTCCCAGGTTTTTGGAGGAGATAGGGGAGTTTGGCTTCTTAGGGGATAAAAGAAGGGAATCCTCTCTCTGTGCCCGTCCTAGAGAATCTGGCACTGTAGATCGTGTTGTGATCACTCTTTTGGATACTGGAAATCGTTTGGTCAAGGTGCGGATAAGAAAGACAAGGGAACCAGAGCTTGGCGATAAATTTGCATCACGACACGGACAAAAGGGCGTCATTGGTCTCATGGTCAGACATGAGGATATGCCCTTTACTGAAAGGGGAGTGGTTCCAGATCTCATAATAAATCCACATGCCATCCCATCAAGGATGACAGTAGGACACCTTCTTGAGATGATAGGAGGGAAGGTGGGGGCGCTGGAAGGTCGCATAGTAGATGGAACTGTCTTCAAAGGAGAGAAGGAAAAGGACTTGCGGGAGGCCCTAAAAGCCGCTGGGTTTAATCCCTCCGGAACAGAGGTTATGTATGATGGTCGCACAGGGAAAAAGTTCACCTGCGAGATTTACGTTGCTCCAATTTATTACCAAAAGCTTCACCACATGGTTGCCGGTAAGATCCATGCTAGGTCGAGAGGACCGGTAACGCTTCTCACTCACCAGCCGACTGAGGGGAGAGCTAATGAGGGCGGTCTGCGCTTTGGTGAGATGGAGAGAGACTGTCTTATAGGGCATGGAGCCTCTCTTCTCCTGAGGGAGCGGCTTGTAGAGGAATCTGATCGTTCTGATCTTCTTGTCTGCCCTGAATGTGGGGAAGAGGTTACACGAGATATCAGCACTGGGAAGTATCTATGTCCCGTTTGTGGGGAGGTAAACCCTGTTTTAGTCCAGGTTCCACATGCCTTTAAGCTCTTGATAGATGAGATAAAGTCTATGTGCATCTCCACAGCCATACTGACCGAAGACAAAAAATGATAGCCAAGAAGGAAATACGGAAGCTGAAGTTCAGGGTTTTTTCTCCAGAGAGGATACGACAGGTGGCTGTATGCACTGTTGAGGTGCCAGACACCTACAACGAAGATGGCCTTCCCATAAAAAATGGGCTTATGGACCTTCGTATGGGGGTGATAGATCCTGGTCTCAGGTGCAAGACCTGTGGCGGAAAGATAAAGGAGTGCAAGGGACACTTCGGAAAGATAGAGCTCATTCGTCCGGTCGTGCATGTAGAGTATGCTAAAAAGGTCTATCAGGTTCTAGCTATGACCTGTCGAAAGTGTGGCAGGGTTTTGCTTTCAGACGAAGAGATCTCGCAGTATAGGGAAAAGGTAGAGCAAATGGGCTTTGTCTATGGTCCAATAGTAGAGCGTGAAGCTTTTCAAAAGGCGAGGGCCAAGAGGGTATGCCCCCACTGCGGTGAGAGACAGGGGGAAATAAAGTGGGAAAAGCCCTACTTCTATCTTGAAGATCGCCGGAGACTTTGGCCGACAGAGATTCGAAATCGCTTCGAGTTGATCCTTAATAGCGATCTCTTCTTGATGGGTATGGATCCAGAGAGTGCCAGGCCAGAATGGTTTATTCTTCAGGTCCTACCCGTAGCTCCTGTGACAGTAAGGCCTTCTATTACACTTGAGACCGGAGACAGAAGCGAGGATGATCTAACACACAAGCTTGGGGATATTGTTCGTATAAACCAGAGGCTCTATGAGAACATAGAGGGTGGTGCCCCTCAGCTCTCCATAGAAGACACATGGGATCTTTTACAGTATCACGTAGCTACCTACTTTGATAACGAGATAACAGGTATCCCGCCTGCCAGGCATAGGAGTGGACGGCCTCTTAAGACCCTAACCCAGCGCCTTAAGGGGAAGGAAGGCAGATTCCGCCACAATCTGTCAGGAAAGCGTGTGAACTTCTCTGCGAGGACTCCCATATCTCCTGATCCAAATCTGAGCTTGAATGAGGTCGGAGTTCCATATGACATCGCGGAGGAGCTCACTGTCCCAGAGCGTGTGGAGCAATTTAACAAAGAAAAACTAATCAAACTCATAAAAAATAATCCACGATATCCGTGCGCAAAGTATGTTCTGAAGGGTGAGGGAAAGAGAATACGTGTTATGGAAGAAAACAAGGAGGTTGTTGCTGAGGGGCTTCAGGAGCGTGATATCGTGGAGCGTCAGCTCATGGACGGGGATTATGTGATCTTCAACCGACAGCCCTCGCTTCACCGCATGTCTATGATGGGGCACAGAGCAAAGATACTCCCATACAAGACCTTTAGGATAAATACAACAGTAACCACCCCCTATAACGCAGATTTTGATGGGGATGAGATGAACCTCCATGTACCCCAGAATCCAGAAGCAGCGGCTGAGGTGGAAGAGCTCATGGATGCCAAAAACTCCCTTATATCGCTTAGGTACGGAGGGCCGATAATAGGGGGAAAGCACGACCATGTAAGTGGCATGTTCCTCTTAACACAAGACGACGTGGAGCTTAGTAAAGAGGAGGCGGAAATCCTTCTTGGTTTTGCAAAATTGGAGAAATATGCCCACCGACTTGATTGGAAAAAGGAGAGTTTTAGCGGAAAGGAAATCTTTTCCATACTCCTCCCCCCAGACTTTAGCTTCAGTTATAAGAACAAACTCAGAAAGTACCTGGATACAATACCAGAGACAGACAAAGAGCTTCGCAAGAGGATAGAGAGGCAGATGCTTGTGAAGATCGAGAATGGGAAGCTCCTTTCCGGAGTCATAGATGCCGAGGGTGTCGGTGGCGTTCTCCTCCATCGCATTATTGCAAAATATGGAAACCTGGTAGGAAAGGAGTTCATAGACAGTGTTGCCCGCCTTGGTGCGACTGCCATTACCTTCTTTGGCTTTACCTACTCAATTGCCGATTCTGATCTCCCACAAGAGGCACTGGTTGAAATAGAAAAAAACCTTCAGGAATCCATTAATGAGGTCTCACGTCTTATAGAGAAATTTACAAAGGGCGAACTGGAGCCCATACCTGGAAAGACAACGGAAGAGAGCCTTGAAGACTATGTATTGCAGATTTTGGGAAAGAGCAGGGACAAAAGCGGTGAGATAGCTGGAAGATATCTTGGTTTGGAGAACCACGCTGTTGTTATGGCTCGTTCAGGGGCAAGAGGGTCCATGCTGAATCTTACCCAAATGTGCGGGTCTGTTGGACAGCAGGCAGTTAGGGGGGAACGAATAAAGAGAGGGTTTATAGATAGGACTACATCGCACTTTAAGAAGGGGGAATTAACTCCAGAATCCAGGGGGTTTGTTACCAGTTCCTTTAAGAAGGGATTATCCCCCACAGAATACTTCTTTCACGCTATGGGCGGGCGAGAGGGTCTGGTGGACACAGCCATAAGGACAGCCAGGAGCGGTTATCTGCAGAGGAGGCTCATAAACGCACTACAGGACCTAATTGTCGCAAATGACTACACTGTTCGGGACTCTGGAGGCGTTATAGTCCAGTTTATGTATGGGGAAGATGGCGTGGACGTTTCTAAGACATACAACGGTGAGGTTCCCCTCTTTGAGGAGGAAATATCGGAGGGCAAGACTATAGAGAAATACAAGCAGGAAGAATTCGACGACGAGGTCGGCATGATTGATTATGAGGAATTTGACGAATAAAATGGACACAGAGCTCATCGATGAGAAACTTCGGGAGATAGAAGGGCAGATGCCCCCCTTGCTCATTGACAAGCTTAGAGAAAAGCTCATTGGCTGCAAAAATCTTAACGAAGTGAAGGCGAGGATAGCTTGGGCTCTGCGCTCTTATAAAAACTCAAGGATAACGCCTGGAGAGGCTGTGGGCACCCTAGCTGCTCAGAGCATAGGCGAGCCTGGAACCCAGATGACCATGAGAACATTCCACTATGCCGGAGTGGCGGAGGTGGCGGTGCCACAAGGCCTTCCGAGGCTGATAGAAGTCCTTGATGCAAAACGAGAGCCAGATACTCCTGTTATGAGGATTCCGCTAGAGAAGGAGAAGGTCAAAACAAGGGAAGATGCAGAGCAAATAGCTAAGAAATTAAGAGAGGTTGTAATATCTGATGTTTCAAAATTAAAGAATAATCTCAGCGAGATGAGCGTGGATATCACTGAAATAGAACCGCAGTATATGGACGACATAGAAAAAAGCCTCAAAAAGTTCGGTAATTACAAAAGGTACAAAGACGGATTCAGGGTTTTGTCTACGAAACGGAGTATCGCAGATCTGGCAAAGATAAGGAAGAAGGTAGGAAAAAACAAGCTCGCTGGGATCAAGGGAATTCGGCGGGTTATGATAAAAGAGGAAGAGGGATGCTTTGTTATATATACAGAGGGATCTAATCTTAGGGAGACATATAGAGTCAAGGGGGTGGATAGAAACCAGATATACACCAACAATATTCAAGAAATTTACGAATTTATGGGGATAGAAGCTGCCAGAGAGGCAATAGTTCGTGAGGCAAAACAGGTACTGGACGAACAAAACCTTACCGTAGATATACGACACTTAATGCTGGTGGCTGATATGATGACCCTAACTGGAGAGATCAGTGCAATAGGGAGGCATGGTATATCTGGATCCAAGACCTCTGTGATCGCAAAGGCCGCCTTTGAGGAAACCACAAAGCACCTCATAAATGCATCTATACGGGGGGAAGAGGACCATCTTACCGGGGTTGCTGAGAGTATAATAGTAGGAAAACCGCCTCCGATTGGAACTGGAATTGTGAAGCTCGGGATGAGACTCACGCAGCCGGCAGCCAAAGAGAAAAAGAAATCAAAGGCCAGAACGGGCGGAGTTGCAGATGGAAAAGCTGCTTCTCTGGAGACCAAGAAGGCCAAGGCGAACGAGGAGGAGGCGGAAAGCAGGGGTAAGCAGGAGACCCCCAAGCAAAAGAAGACTTCCAAGAACTAGTCTTAAAATGGACTTTGTTTTGGAGAGCATAGTCTTGCATCTTAGAGAGAACAAGAAGAAGATCACCAAGCTGAGCGATATGCGAGATTTGTTTTCTGATGAGGAAGCAGTAAGTGAGACCCTGAGGCATCATAACCCTGTTATATACGAGGTTTACATCCACGAAAGCGATGGAAGGGGTGCTTTGTCCTACGCCCTGACTCGTCTCTACCCGGGGGACATCGCTGGCGAGTACTACATGACAAAGGGCCACTTCCATGAGAGAGAGGTCGGGGAGGTATATATTGGGCTTTCCGGAAGGGGGCTGGTCCTAATGCAGAATAGGGAGGGGGATACCAAAAAAGACTTACTTTCTCCAGGTTCCATCATCCATGTGCCCTCCACTTATGGCCATCGGACAGTGAACACAGGATCTGAAGACCTGGTCTTTCTGTCTGTCTATCCCTCCAATGCGGGACATGATTACAGCTTGGGAAGAACAGCCTTTCCGACTGTTAGGAAAACTGCCAAAAGCACGGATTTGTAAGTGCTCCTGGCTACTCACGGAGGACAGCTAAGGAGGGGGCGTGCCGAGAATTTTTTCCCACGCCCGCCTGTGTAAAACTTTGCCCTTTCTCCTCCCAGTGCCTCAAATCGGTACAGGATCCTGCCCTCAAGCTCTGGCGGCAAGCTTTTCTCAGTTACGAACAACCCTCCCCTCCTAGAAACCAGCTTTTTTATAATCTCTGACTGTATCAAACCCCTTCCGAACCAATCCATGCCAAGGAACACAGGATAGATATAATCCAGCCTCCTTTTTGCTACCACAGACAATTCTTTGGACCTCTTCATCCCCTCCACTTCCTCAAGAAGATAGAGAATCAGGGCAAGCCGCTTTTGATTGCTCAAGTCTGAAATAGGGATATACACGGCCTTATTGTCTTCTACTGCCCTCTCTATGACCCCCCGAAGATTACTCTCCCCTCCCAGGATCCCTGCGTAGATCTTCTCTAAAACCCCAAGGATACGAAGACTTCTAGCTTTGTTCCAGCCATCGTCCTGCCCTTCCACAGCACTCCGGATCTGCTGAAGATCTGTGATTTTCCCCTTCTCTCGGAGCTTCATAAGCGTCTCTAATAACAGCGTGGATGCCTCGTCTGTTCCTAGACCAAAGATCCTCCATAAAACCTCGATATCGGCGCTATTGAGGTCAATGATGAAGGCGGGAACCCCCTCCTTTCCCATAAATTCAACAGAAAAGGCGGTGTTTTTAAATTCTAGTCCATATCTCTCATAGTCATATGGATACGGGTTTGGTTGATCTAGTTTTAGATTGTAGCCCTCACAATCAAGGATTATGGGAATAGGACCAGGATCTATGATGGCTGATTCTATGAGTATTTGTGCAATGTATGCCCTAGACCTATGATCCCCCTTCTTTATCGAAACAAAGTTCTCAAACAAGTTTTCTTCTACTGCTACCACTCCTGCTTCATCCTCCCCAACCACAATCTGTTTTAGTTTCCTTTTTTTGGGTTCTTCTCCCTCCGGGGCCACGCTCAAAAGGCTAAGAAGAAGAGGTGGGTTCCCTAGGATATTGGCATTCTCTCTTTTGGGCGCGTCCCTGAGATCAAATAACTCTACCCCCTTCTCCTCGGCAATAGCTCGGATCTCCTTCTCCTCCTGCTCCAGTTCCAAAACCTTCTGGAACACGCTAGAACCAAGCTCCTTGCTTCCAAATTCCAATAGAATAGGGGGGGTTAGAATTATCAGGTAGCTGGACTTTCTCCCTGGTATCTCTTGCTTTAGTATATGGAGATTTTTGTCTTCGAGGTCTCCCTCAATTTTTTCTATCCCCCTCGGGACCATGAGTATTTTATCAACTCGCACCATTATCCACCCTACTTCGTTGGCCTTTGGAAACACAGTTGTCATAAGGATCCCTTCTTCATTCTCGTACACTGCTACATTAAAGTTGTTCCATACGCCAGAAAACACTCTCTTCCAAGGCCCCCCCGGGAGATCCCATACGCTTTTGGATGCCATAATCTCAGCTAATCCTCGTAATTTTAATAACCCGTTTCATAATTATAAGGCATAGGTTAAAAAAGATGGAAGGCCCAGAACCTGAAGAGCTCGTGGCTCAGTTATACGAAGATGGTATGAGTGATGATGAAATACGTTCTCGTCTTGCTGAGTTCGGTATGTCCCCACGAGAGATTCACCTCGTTATGAAGAAGGCCAAAGAGGTTCGTGATGCGAAAAAGAGGAACGTGTCGCCCTCCACCGGGGAACCTAAGGCAGCTGAGGCTAAGCCCTCTGGTTCTAATGAACCTGAACGAAAAAAGAAACCTTTTTTGAGTCTTCCTCTCTTAGGAAGAAAGAGGAAGGAGGCTGGGGGAGAGGCTGCTAAAAGCAAAACAGAGGGGGGTCTGGAGCATGGCTCCACGTCTGAAAAGGGAGGAACTGATGAGATGTATCAGGCCAAAATGAAGAGATTGAGGGCAATAAAGGAGGCAATTTCCACCTCTATGGAGAGTGAAGAGACTGAGCCTTCTCCTGCTCCTGGTGAGGCTGTAAGTGGTAATAAGGCAAGTGAGGTGGAGGCTGAGGTTGGAGAAACCATAAATCAGGTTCAAACAAAAACGAGAGAGAACATGGAAGAGGAAACCGCACAAAAGATCTTGGAGGGGATGGAGTCTTTGCAGAAGGACATGGGCGAGATAAAGCAGTTACTTGATGTATTGCGTGAGCTGAACATAAAGCTCATAGAGATATTAGAGAAAAAAGGCTAATTTATAAGCCTTTAAGCCCTATTATAGTGATGAAAACCCTCCCACTCGTAGGCCTTCTGGCCTTTGGATTTATGGCCTTGGTGATAGGCTGGCCATGGTGGATAGGGGTAGGGATCATCCTAATATCTATGGCTCTCGCTGTGAGTGAGGAAGGAACTCCCGCTGTTTCTCCTAGATCTTCCCCTCAGCCCCAGGGTGCAATTCAAGAAAGAAAGGGGCAGCAGGCTGTACCTCCGGAGCCACTCTGGAAGGCCCTCCAGGAAAAGGAACCCACCGGGAGCGTGCAGGATCCCCTGCACTTCAGGCCGAGTATCCCCCCTGACGGTATCGCAGGCATTGGATCGGTAGGGCCTGGATCAGCGGACCCGATTGCGAAGAACCTATCTGTCGGTAAGAGGACCGGGACTGTGAGCTTTTATTTTGACAGCCCGGATGATCCCCCATTAAGTGAAAGGGCTAGGGTGAGGCTCAAGGACGACCTGCGACTCAACCTCCCCTTCATGAATGAGAAGGATGTCTTCGGGGATACAAAACCCTTTGCAAGTCTTTTCACCTCTCACTTCCGAACAGGAAAATCCATCATAAAAACCAAGATGCTAGAGCCCACCTTTGAAACCATAAAGACAGGTTTTGATGAGTGGGCTAAGGAGGATTAATGGACATCTCAATTCCCGCTATAATATTTGGTCTCTTTTTCCTGTTTTTTCCATCCACCCTTTGGATAGGATTGAGCTTTTTGGGGATGGGATTGGTGCTTTACGCTATAGGAAAGAGGGAGAGCGCGATTTCGCCCCTTCCAGTTGTGTATCCCCCTGTTTCTCACCCAGCATCCTCCCCATCTGGCCTTAGCATAAGCAGGAGGGACCCGACACAACCCTCCGAGGGTATGGGGATCCGCAATGGCGTGTTTAGTCTTCCCCTTCCCCTAGACCCCAATGTCTCCCGATTTGTAGATGCGAGTTATAAGGTTCCTACAAGAGCCAAGGACTTTATTGAGGAAAAAGAAAAGAAGCACCCCTGGTTGCCAGAGATCTAAGTCATTTATTAACTTTACCACTTAAATTATTCATAAAATGAACAGCGTTTTGGTTTTGGTTATGCTCATCCTCGTAATATTTGCCCTCAAGGAGGGGATGATATGGGTCGCTTTAGGGGTTGGTGTGCTTATGGTGATCTTGGCTACCAGTGATGAGGCTTCAAAATCTAGAGGGAAGTTTATTTACAAACCACCCGAATTGCCACCCATACAACCACCCAAAGAGCAGATGCTTCGTGTTAAATACCAGCCTCGTTGGGATGGAAACAACTGGTGGGAGGAGATCGCAGACCACTGGGGCAGCTCCTTGGGTCGCATCATCGGCTTGGTGAGGTAGATTCCCTCCTCCACCTTAATATCTCCCTTACTAACTCCCCGGCCATAAGGGCGCTTAGGAACGCACTATCCATGTTTGCTATTGCCATGCGCACATCTCTCCTCTCTATATCCTCTTTTCCTGACATAGCTGCTATCAGGCGAGCCAGAGGGTCGAGGTGCCGTATCATAGCGTGGGAAAGAAGCAAACTCTCTATCTCATAGTCCAAGACTGCTTCGTTTAGGTAATCAAGTGCATATCCCCCTACCTTCGCTATTGTGAGCTCAAATGCAGCCCTTCGGACGTTTAGGTGCATATAGGCCAATACCTCCTCCATGGCCCCTTTGGTGTATGAAAGCCCTTTTACGCTGGACCATCCCACTCTCCCTCTCCCTGTTTTGACCCCGAGTAATCCTGCTTTGGCTTTAGTGAACTCAACTCCCTCTTCGCTCCCTAAGAATATCCAGTTTCGCAGATCTCCAAGTACTGATTTCCACCTCCTCCTTGATGGTCTATATCCCCCCTCAGACCATCTTATCTCTGGAAGGATATTCTCCTCGACCCTGCCCTTGACAAAGCTAATAGCATCCTCCTTGACCGCCTTCCAGCAATTTCTGGTCATCTCCCACCCCCACCTCTCCAAGAGTGCCATAATATTAACCACGTTCTCCATCCCAGATAGTCTCTCTATGGCCGCGTCCATGGTTCTGAGTCTCCTCTCCCTTGGTAAAAAGGACGGCAGATAGGCAGCTCTTACGTGATCTGCAAGGGTCTTGCGATATTGTATGGAAGAGACTAAGATGTCCTCTATATGATCTCTGGTCATCCTTACCACACCCCCAATCTCCCCCTTCCTAATCGCCCTTTTTGAGAACATCCCCACGTATGGGCAGCGCAGCGAGATATCCACAATGAGATTATTGTCAAATCCTGGATTTACCAAAAGGGGATAACTGCGGCATATCATCGGCCTTTTTTCATATATACTGCATTTCCAGTCCTTTGTTAGGGCCATACAGGTTCCATTTTCTCTAGTTTTTATCGACATAAAGGGGACGCCGTTGAGGGATCCCCCTTCTATTAGCTTCCCAAGGCCACTGCTTCTCAATAATTTGGCATCTCTCTCATCCAAGTATGCCCGTGTACAACAGAGGCCGCACTGCTCACAGTGGTAGGTTACTCGGTTAATGATACCATTATTATCAGT
>JAOZPI010000014.1:10233-15957 GCA_029932835.1 archaeon
TCCACTCTGTCTCTTTGTTTTGTAGCTTTACGCTTCCGTGAAAGTATGCAGAGTTCTTCATCTCAGATAACTTTTTAGTCCTATCAAAATAAAAAACCCTCTAGCCAGATTAATATCCCAACGGAAGGCCGAACCCGCCTCCAGCCCCATAACTCTCCATCCCTCCAGTTTCTGGTTCTTCCTTTCCGTGCAGCACAAGGATAACAAATATTAAACCTGCGGCAAGAAGACTGTAGAGCATATACTCTGAATTTCCGGATTTGGAGGCTTGATAACCAAGATACAAACACCCTAAGGCTACTATAGCCACAATAATGTGATGTGCTCCCGCCATCATGACCAGGAAGATGCCACCAACACCAACCCCAATGTACATAAGAGTTTGGTTATTGGATGTAATGGCCAAGCCCATCAAGATAAGGAAGAGGATAAAGGTGGAGGAGTCCATCTTCTACTTATCACTTCCCTCCTGGATGTATCCAACTACTCGTAGAGCCAGAGGGCATGGGCATTGGGTACATCATCCCTCCGCTTGGAGGATGTCGCAGGAAGTGCATGTAGGATGCGGTTAGGTGGCCCTCTACTATCCCTCCCGTAAAGCCACCGATGAACATGTATCCGAACATGACGAAAAAGAACAAGAAGGCTATCCATATGTGCTGAAAGAAGATAAAAAACACTACAAAGGCTGAAACCGTTATTCCGAGAATCCTGGATTGCGTGGCGTCCCTGACCTTACCAAAGAGATAGATGAGCGCTATGACGCATATAAGCAGGTGAAGATCCCCAATTAGGCCCATTTTTCTTGCTTTTCTTCAAGCTTAGGATTTATCCTGCTCTAATTATAGATTTAAATCTTAAAAAAGAGACCTCTGATAATTATGCCCCTTTCTACTTGAGGCTGTTCTCTCACCAAAACCCTTTTAAACTCTCTCCTACTAAATAGTGCTCTTTAATAGAATCTGATGGGGTGAAAAAATGGAAAAGTATATATACGCCTTTGAAGAGGGAAACAAGGACATGAAGGATCTGCTTGGAGGGAAGGGTGCTAATCTGGCAGAGATGACGAAACTGGGAATACCTGTTCCGCCAGGGTTTACGATCACAACCGAGGTTTGTGAGTTCTACTACAAGAACGGAAGGAAATACCCTCCAGGATTTAATGCTGAGATACAAAAGGCAGTGAGAGAGCTGGAAGAAAAGACCGGAAAGAGGTTTGGAGACCCAGAAAGGCCACTTCTTGTGTCAGTTAGATCCGGCGCAGCGATCTCTATGCCAGGGATGATGGACACTATCCTAAATCTAGGACTGAACGACAAGGTGGCAGACGGATTTGCCAAGAAGACCAACGAGAGATTTGTGATGGATGCTTATCGTCGCCTCGTCCAGATGTTTGGGGATGTGGTAATGGGAATAAAACACGATAAATTTGAAGAGGCTCTTCAGGAGATAAAGGACAAAAAGGGGGCGAAGCTAGATACTGATCTGGATGCCTCCGATCTTCGCGAGGTCATAAAGAAATACAAGGATATCATAAAGAAGGAGAAGGGGGAAAGCTTCCCGCAAGATCCTATGAAGCAACTTCAGATGGCCGTAGACGCTGTGTTTGGTTCTTGGAACAACCCACGAGCTATCAAATATCGGGAGTTAAACGATATTAGGGGTTTGAAGGGGACAGCAGTTAATGTGCAGGCTATGGTATTTGGAAACATGGGGGAGAATTCTGCTACTGGGGTTTGCTTTACGCGTGATCCCTCCACAGGAGAGAAAAGGTTTTACGGCGAGTATCTGACAAATGCCCAGGGTGAGGACGTCGTGGCTGGAATACGCACTCCAAAGCACCTAGATGACATGAAGAGAGAGATGCCAGAGATCTACAAGCAGCTCACAGGCATAATGGAGAGGCTAGAGAAGCATTATAAGGATATGCAAGACATGGAATTTACAATAGAAGAGGGGAAGTTGTACATACTTCAGACCCGAAATGGGAAGCGAACTGCAGCCGCAGCTGTTAAAATAGCTGTGGACATGGTCGGAGAAGGACTTATAGAAAAGGAAACCGCTATAATGCGGATAGACCCAAGCTCCATAAATCAGCTATTGCACAAGCAGATAGATCCAAAAGCGAAGACGGAGGTTATAGCAAAGGGACTTCCTGCATCCCCGGGAGCAGCTGTTGGGAAGGTGGTTTTCAGTGCTGAGGAAGCTGAGGAATGGGTACATGAAAGGGGAGAGCCCGTTGTGTTAGTCCGGAATGAAACCTCCCCAGAGGATATCCATGGTATGGCTGTAGCCGAGGGGATACTGACCTCAAAAGGTGGCATGACCTCCCACGCTGCTGTGGTAGCTAGGGGCATGGGCAAGTGCTGTGTTGCCGGGGCCGAGGAGATCAAAGTAGACTACGAAAAAAAGGAATTCCACGCTGGGAACTATACAGTAAAAGAGGGAGACTTTATCTCCCTCAACGGGACTACAGGAGAGGTTATTCTCGGAAGGGCCCCAGTAGTAGAACCAGAAATGAAGGGAGAGTTTAGGACCCTTATGGAGTGGGCGGATAATATTCGTGTATTGGGGGTTAGGACTAATGCTGAAACTCCAAAGGATGCAAAGACTGCTCGCGATTTTGGGGCAGAGGGCATAGGTCTTGCTAGGACGGAGCACATGTTCTTTGAGGGGGATCGAATAGTCTCTGTAAGGGAGATGATCCTAGCAGAGGATGAAGAGGGGAGGAGACGAGCGCTGGAGAAACTGCTTCCTCTCCAAAGGGGGGACTTTGAGAAGTTGTTCGAGATCATGGACGGCCTCGATGTTACAATCCGCCTCCTAGATCCGCCCCTTCACGAGTTTATGCCAAATACAGAGGAGGAGATGAAAGAGGTAGCAAAGGAAATAGGTGTACCACTGGAAAAGATACAAGAGAAGGTTCGCTCCCTCCACGAGCTTAATCCGATGCTCGGTTTCCGTGGATGCCGCCTTGCCATAGTATATCCAGAGATTGCAGAAATGCAGGTTCGTGCCATATTCGAGGCAGCCGCCAATGTCATGAAGAAGGGCATTAAGGCCAAACCTGAGGTTATGATACCCCTGGTTGCAACTGCAAAAGAGATGGAAATCATGCGCGATCTGGTGGAAAAGACGGCAAAGGCTGTGCTGGAGGAGAAGGGAGTTGAGATTCCTATAAAGATCGGAACGATGATTGAGCTCCCACGGGCAGCCATAACAGCAGACGAGATAGCGAAGTACGCAGAGTTCTTTTCTTTTGGTACCAATGATCTTACGCAGACAACCTTTGGCTTCTCTAGAGACGACGCAGGAAAGTTCATTCCTGCCTATAAGGAGAAGGGAATACTAGAGAAAGACCCGTTTGCGAGTGTGGATCAGGAAGGTGTTGGCTTCCTAATAAAACTTGCTGTTGAGAAGGGCAGGAAAACACGACCTGAGCTGAAGATAGGAATATGTGGAGAGCAGGGAGGGGAGCCTAGCTCTGTTGATTTTTGCCACAGGGCAGGGCTTACTTATGTCTCGTGCTCTCCATACAGGGTTCCAATTGCCCGCCTTGCAGCAGCTCAAGCAGCTATTAGGAACAAGTAGGGGTTCTGAACCCCTCTGCCCCCCTTTTTAATTCTTTTTCTCCATAAGTCTAGTGTTACATAATGAGCCCTCGTGTACCCCATGGGTCTCGTGAGGAGATGGTGAACCATTTTAAGAGAGTTCTACAAAAGCGCCAGGTTGCATATCGGGCGACCCTTCCTCGCACAGATCCAAAGAGCGGGAAGACTGTTTATCCCCGAAGGCCTCTCAGGAGTGATGAAACCGCTGTGAATACAATCAAACTCCCAGACGGTCGAGTAGTTTCAATAATAGAGGAGCCCTTCTATCATAATGGAGACCTCTACTACGTCTCTACAGACGGAAAGAGGGTTCTCGCCTTTGGTAAAAAAAGGGGGTGGAGAGAGGCCAAGATAAAGGAGTGGCAGGCTCCCTGAGGGCATTTTTATAGCACATTGGCTTAAATAATAACCCTTGGGGGTAGTCAAAATGACAAAGGCGTACTGTGTAAAGTGCAGGGCAATGCGAGATATGGTCGATGAGCAGGATGTCGTTATGAAGAATGGAAAGAAAGCCAAAAAGGGAAAGTGCCCTGTCTGCGGAACTACCATGTTCAAGATAGGCGGATAGATCCCGCCTTTTTTCTATTTTTTAGCTTTTACTTGCAAATACACCTATGGGTAGGGCTAAAAAAAGGTCTAGGTTTTCTGTTGGTCCAGATAAGTACATCCGTCCAGAGCTACTTGCACGGACTCCCAACCTCAGGCTTAGATCTGGGGGGGCTGGGGGAAAAAGGAGACTCCTGCCTATCGTCGTAGCTGGAGCTGTTGGCGCGTCTGCCTTGTTGTATGGCATAAGAGGGGGCAATAGGTCGCTTCAGCGTCCCCCAACTATGGAGGGAAGGAAACCTCCTGCTACTGCTCCTCCCTTCCCGCATCGTATCCCTGTCCATGAGGTTTATGAATCCTCCTACTCTCCAGGAAATGTGGTTAGTCGTGTGGCTCCTCCACTCCGCGGTCTCGACCACTACAGGCACGAAATAGAAGCAATAACTAGATACGACCCACATCTCTATCGCTCTATTTCACCATATATGGACACTTTAAAGAGGGTCGCGGGGAAGAAATATAATCTTCTAACAGTTTTGGACACCCTTTCCAGGGTTCCTCCAGGGGAAGAAAACCTCGAGAGGGAACTATATGAACAGCGAAATGCAGTGGAAAATTCCCTCAGCGAGTCTGAAAGGGCACGTGCCAGAAGGAAGGAAGAAATCCTTCAAAATCTGCTGATCCTAAGGCAAGATAGATCCAATGAGGTGGACAAGATGATGGATTCCCTCTATAAGCTTAAGTCTCGGAGGATAGAGAGCATCAGGCGCCGCGTTCATGGCAAGGGAGGAGAGAACTGGAGGTATGGTTCTTTCACCAGATAGGATTTTAATCCAGCCTTCTTCAAAGACTGCAATGAATCTGCGGGATTTTAAAAAGTTCTCTATAATAGAATTTAAGAGTCCATCGCTGGCCTTAGTTCTGCCCCTTCTTTTGGGCCTCCTTCTCCTCATTTCGCTCTACGCCCAAGGGCCATGGGGCATGCCCCTTCGCATTTCCAATTTGATCTTCTTTTTCCTTCTCCTTGGTGCTGTCTTCCTCTCTGCGTTGTTTTTGCGTTCTTCTGAGCCTAGGTTCAGAGCCAAGTGGATTTACAGCCTCACTCTCCTAAATGCCATCACCCTCTTTATCGCCCTCTTTCTTTCGTCTGTAAGCCATCATATTACTTGGCTGGAGGCCATGGTGGTTTGGACAGTATCCTCATACGTCATTTGGGTACTCGCGGTTACTGGCCTCGCAGCCCGGAGGCTTAACTCGCGCGTAGTTCTCCTTTCGCTAATCCAACCTGCGCTGATCTGGGTTGTTTTTCTCCTTTCGATTTCCCTGCCCCCACAAGACCCGAGGATTTCCGTCCTGATAATGCTCCTTGGTTTGTTGGTGACTAGTTTCATAGTCCTCTTTACAGAACATCTCTTCTCCTTAGTTTTCACAGGTTTATCCGGGATGATGGAGCTTGGCAAATTCTTGAGGGGATTGAGGGGAGAGCAGGCGTCCCTGGGGTTTGGGCATTATGTTAACGCTCTAATCCAATATCTAAAATTTAAGACCCGAGGGGGAGAGAGCGTGC
>JAOZPI010000015.1 GCA_029932835.1 archaeon
AAAGAAGGAGAGAAGCGAAAAGGGAAAAGCAGGAGAGGAGGTTAAAGAGGCTATTGGAAAAAAGAACGTAAGCGCCGGGCTGCTGAAAGCGCTTGAAGAGCTTTAGGTTATAGAAGAGCTTGGAGAAGGACGCTCCAGAAGGGGGAGAGCAAAACCGCGAGTGGAAAGGCTGGAGCAAAGCGTATTCCCCAGCGTATCCTCACTCGTTTTAATCCAGCCTTTTTTATCTCCCGTATTTCCTTTTTGGAAAGACCATCCATGTTTCTCTTGCTTGCTATTTTTTTTCCACCTATTATTATGTCCTCTGCCACAATATCGCCCTCCATTAGTCTATCAACTGGAACATCCCGTTGCATGGCAATTTCCTCGACACTCTTCACAAAGATGATAAGAATGTACATCAGGGGAGGGGAAAAGAGAGACAAAACAAAGGCCAGCCTTTTGGGTTGGAGAAGGAACAAAGATAGCAAAGACATGACAAGGAGGAGAAAGAGCAAGACCACGTTCTTCTTTAGCTGCTTCTTTATGAGAGAGAAAACCCTTTTATTACGAAGGGCTAGAACGAACGCGTAGATGAGTGAGTAGGGAATCGCGACAATAGCGAGAGATACAAAAAATCCAAAGAGGGGAGGAAAGATCTGGTGGAAGCCCCCCAAAATTGAAAATGAGGGAAAGAAACCGCCAAGGGCAGCGCCGATCCCTGTGAGCAATTTTGCATCACCTCCACCCCAAGCCCCGCTGTAAAAGAGGAGCGCTCCAATACCGAAGAATAGGGCAGCGGTTATCATGCCGTCCAGGAGGTAATAGAAGCCGAGGGAGGTTAAAAAAAGTGCTCGTAGAGCCAGAGCAACAACCACTAGCCCTAGTGTGAACTTATCTGGGATCTCCCCAGACTTCATATCATAGTAGGAACTTATTGTTGAGAAGGTAAGAGCTGTTGACAGCAGGACAAGGTTCGCAGTTGAGAGGTCCATCTTTTGCGCTCTTATATGTATTTTGTCTTCACTCCTAGCTTTGGTGCCACTCTGCCCAACCAGAGTTGCTTCTGGTCTAAGATTAAAACAGCCCCCAGGCGCTTTGCGAGCACCAAGGCTTCTGCCTCATCAATAGTTGTGCTCATTGAGCTTCTTATTTTCTCAGCCTCCCTCCTCCCATTTTCATCTAGTGGAGCATCGACCAGAAAGGATTCCTCAGTTTTGAAGGGGGTGTAGATAGGAGTATCATAAGATTTGAGCTCCTCCCTTATAGAGTAGAGTCTATTCTGAGATTTTTTGGCATCATATAGACTACGGGGTAGAACAAACCCCTTGGGCTTCTTCCTAAAAAACAAAGCGCTCATTTTTTTAGTATTTTTTCTATACGAGATGGGATTGAATGGGTACCGGAAAGCTCCACGCGAATTCTAACTCTGTCTCCCTTTTTCACAGCGAGGTTGTTTTTTACAGCGTAGTTTGCTTCTTGGACTCTTGAAAATAGATCACTTTTGACGTAAACGCCAGCCCACCCCCTCGTAGAAAAAAGGACGGTTCCAAAGCAGTATCTTCGGAAGAGAAACAGACGCATTAAGAGGACCAGAAACATAGAGCCAAGGAAGAACCAAAGCACTGTGAAGGGGGAGGTGTATATTGTGGATATCGGAAGTGTGAGAATAAAGTAGAAAATTAAGAGGATTACTGCCTCAAGAAGGAGAAAAAGAAGGGTGTATCTTTTCCAGTCCTCTGGGTAATCGCGGGGGAGGAGGGATACAGAAATGTAGGCCTGGAGGGCAAGAGCTACTATCGCCAAGGGTGTGAGAAGCGGGTTCCAGAGGAAAGAGACGAAGATAAGGAGAACAAAAAGGAACATCAGTACCTGAAGTTCTGAAAGGTGGTTCATACGAATAATAAGGGGGTGGAAAATAAAAACTAGAGGGCATATACAGAATTTTTTGAGCTGTCAAGTGGGGGCACACCCCACATCATAATGCTTTTTTTAGTCCTGAGTATTAAGTATTAGATATAATGAACGAAGCAGAGTTGAGGAAACTAACGGATGCTGTGGAGACCGGGCTACGGGACGGGAGAAGCTTAGAGTCCCTTCGAAGAGCAATGATGGAGTCTGGCTATTCGGAGGAGGACGTTAGGAGAGTGGTGGGGAATATTGACAGGAGAAAGATAATCAGAAGAGAGGAGAGGAGGATTGATACTAGATGGGTGGCCATGGGAGTTATCGTTCTACTCCTGTTGGGGGGATGGGCGTGGTTCAGCGGAAGTGAACACAAAGAAGCCCGGGTAGCAGAACAACCGTCAATGCATGGAGGAGAAACAAACGTCACTGGAAAAAGAATTTGCTATGCCTCAAATGAGAGTGTGAAGAGGATTATGATTGAAGCAGGTACCAAATGCGACGAATGGTACATCATAATGAAGTCTTCGCCAGATGAATGAAGCGCCTAAGCTTAGATGGATCCTTTTTTCTTTTTACCATCTCAACCCCACTAGATACGTCCACAGCGAAGGGCCTTGCGATGCGTATTGCCTCTGACACGTTCTCTGGACTTAGACCACCAGCTAGGATTATAGGGGCTTTGGAGCGTATCCGTGGAACAACTCCCCAGTTGAAGACCTCCCCAGTTCCACCAGAAGCTGTGGCAGACATAGTGTCCAAGAGGATATAATCTGCGATTTTGGATATCTCATACACACGCTTCATAAAGGTATCTGTTAGTTCTTTTGGAACATGGACTGTTGCAATAAGACCGGGAGCGCTGTCCTTAAGGATGGAATAGTCACTAAGAGGGAGGGGAGCATGGATTTGTAGAAGATCAGTACCCGCAGCCTCAAATGTATTAAGGATTATGTTTGTGTCTGTGGAATCTACAACAAGGACTGTTGGTACGCTGGGATCTGTCTCAGATATTAGCCTTGCTATTTCCTCTGGAGTGAGATATCGCGGGGATTTGGCATTTACGAAGCCCAGAAAATCGGCACCTGCATCAATGGAAAGGAGAACGTCTTCCGGATTTGTAAGACCACATATCTTTACTAGGACCATTTTAGTTTGCCACAGAGTTTAAGCCTAGAGCATCACTACAACCCTTTTCATGAGAGCCATTTTGCGCTAAGGCGTCTTCTGCTCTGAGAGCCTCCTCACGACTTCCTCTACGTTGTTTGAGCGCATAATGAGAGTTCCAAGAAGGACTGCATTCGCATACCTCAAAAGGAAGTCAACATCCTCCGGCTTCCGAATTCCACTCTCGGAGACCACAATCTTGTCTTTTGGAATGAGCGCAGCGAGCCTCTTGGTAGTGCCCAGGTCTATGGACATATCATCAAGATTCCTGTTGTTTATGCCGATTATTTCCACCCCTGTATCTAACGCCGTCTCTAATTCAGACTCATTGTGCACCTCAACCAGGGCCTCCATGCCCAAATCCCGTGCCTTGTCATAAAAAGAGGGGAGGTCTTCGTGAAGGACAGAAACCATTAAGAGCACAGCATCAGCCTGGTAATATCGAGACTCAAGAAGCTGATATTCATCCACTATAAAATCCTTCCTCATAACGGGAATCGTGGCTACCTTCTTAACCCTGCGGAGGTTCTCCAAACTCCCGTGAAAATAAAACGGCTCTGTGAGTACAGAGATGGCACAAGCTCCTCCCTTTTCCATAGCAGATGCAAGAGATGCTACATCTTGATTATTCAAGTCTCCCTCAGTAGGAGAGGCCGGCTTTATTTCAGGTATTATACCCCTCTTGCTGGATTTTATTGCCTTATAGAGGCTTCTAGGTCTTTCAAGATTATCTGCTTCCAAGAGGTCTGGGGGGATCCTCTTTTTCCTCTGCTCTACCTCAATTCTGGTCCTTTCAACGATCTTTTCAAGCATTTGATACCTCTATAAGTTTATTCAGCACCTCCTCAGCACTTCCTGAATCTATGCTCTCCTCTGCTATAGAGAGTGCCTCCCTTATGCTCTCAGCCTTCCCACCAACATATATGCCAGCTGCTGCGTTTAGAAGAACGACATCCCTTGCAGGCCCCTTTTTGCCAGAGAGTATAGATCGAGTGATAGCCGCATTAATTTCCGCAGTTCCCCCATGCATATCCTCCAGTCTTGCCCTTTTAAGGCCAAATTCCTCAGGAGAGATCGTATACGTTCTGATCCTACCGTCCGATAGTTCGGAAATTTTGGTTTGCCCAACGGTCGAAATCTCGTCCATTCCAGGAGAACCATGGATAACAAGGGCATGTTCGCTCCCAAGCTCATGAAGAACGCCAGCGAGTTTCTCTGTAAGAGTTGGATCAAAAATCCCATAGATCTGTTTCTTTACATCTGCCGGGCTTACAAGTGGCCCTAGGACATTAAAAACTGTCCTAATTCCTATCTCGCGCCTGGGAACTACAACATGCTTCATCGCAGGATGGAAGAGGGGGGCATACATAAAGCCCATGCCAGCCCTTCTTATACACCTCTCCACCCCTCTTGCTCCTAGATCAATCTTAACCCCAAGCTCCTGCAGAAGATCAGCACTTCCTGTCTTTGACGAGACAGACTTATTGCCGTGTTTTGCTACAGGCACTCCTGCCCCGGCCACGACAAACGCGGCTGTAGTGGAGATGTTAAAGGTGTTGAGACCATCACCCCCAGATCCACAGGTGTCTATAGAGTTTTTTGGAGCATTGATCTTTGTACACAGGTCCTTCATAATTCTAGCAAAGGCTGTTATTTCATCTATGGTTTCCCCCTTCATTCTCAGGGCTACAAGAAATGCAGAGATCTGCGAGGGAGTTGCCCCTCCAGACATTATCTTTCTCATTGCCTCCTCTGCTTCTTCTCGAGAGAGATCCTCCCCCAGCACCAAACTTCTTAGAATTTCCTTCATGCAGAAATTTTAGGATGGAAGATTAAAAAAGAAAAAGGGGCCCGGTGCCTTGCGGCACCATCGGGCTTTCAGGCTTGCGCCTGCATGGGGGGTGGTAAGAGGGACACCAGACCTCTAAGAGGCCTGGACGGAGGGCTTGGGTTCCTACGGGTTTGGCTTGGGGGCTAGGTAATACACAGTTCTTCCAGCATGAGCTTTCTCCAGCATCCCGAGGGTATACAAACGGCTCAAACGAGCTGAGGCAGCGTGCCTGCCCCGATAGTCAAAAGCCTTTTGTATATCCTCTGCCGTTACTCTGCCGTGGCTCTTCACATAGGAGAGTATCTCTTCGTCCCTCTTACTAAGCATGATTCCCTCATGAGGCCTTCCAGACTCCAAGCTGGTCAACCTCTCGTCTATATCAGTAAGCCTCCGGTTTAGATCCAATAGGAGGTTGTTGAAGTTGTCCATGGCGGCCTTAAGTCCCAAGAAGATTTGTGAAAAGGTGAGAGGATTATCAGCTATGGCTTTGTACTTGTCCAGAACCTCAACCAACTCCTTCATTTGGTCCCCAAGGTTGAGAGTGTATTTCTGCGGGTTGAGCTGTTTCGATTTGTTACTGTCCATTTTTGATCATGACTTAGCTAATTTAAATCGTGATATAATCACGATACATTCTATAAAAACCTTTCTGTTTTGAAGAAATAGAGGCAAAATAATGTTGTACAAAAAATGTTTTACAGAATACTAAAATTTGTATGAATTGTAAAGCTTTTTTATAGTTTATACCCTTATTTATGCGGGTGGTGAGATGAAAGAGAGCTTTGCACTGAGGGGTGCTGTGCGTTATCTCAAGGAGCAATACAAGGACGAGGAACTGGAGGAGGTTACAAAAATATGTGAGGGAATAGCCTCCGAGTTGGCAAAGAGACGAGGATATTTACACCCTAGAGCGCTTGCGGCTGCGTCTTCCCATATATACCTAACCCAACACGGCGTCCCGGTCACGCTAGAAAAGAGCTCGTCAAGTTTCCGCATCTCTGCAGCCACGCTGAGAGAGTACCTAAAGACAAATCCCAATTCAGACGGCTTAGAGAACGCAAAGAGAGTGCTAGAGAATAGTTTGTTTGGAGCGGAGCTGAGGGAGGCCCTGAAGATCATAGAGGGACTTCATGAGAAGCTGAAAAAGAGGAAGAGGGGAATAAGTCCAAATGTTCTGGCAGCCTCAACAATTTACATCCTATACTACCGGTCGGGCAAAAAGGTCTCTATTTCAGAAATTGCCAAGAGATACGGAATCTCTGCCTCTGCGATTCGGGATTATATAAGTGGTGTTGAGGAGGACATGAGCCCTGTTGATAGAGCCAAAAGGATGTTAGAACAGTACCTAAACAGCATCGAGGAGGAAGTAGATAAAGGAAGGATCTACGAAATATTAGAGAAGGTGTCAAAATCAACAAGAGTTTCCACCGCGAGAATTCTAGCCGCTATGTCGTACTACCTCTACACAATAGATATGCAGAGGTACGTGACTATTGAAAGGGTAGCTAGAGAGTTTAACGTGTCAATCCCAGCTCTGAGGTCATACCTGGAGCCATATCTAGCCTCACTGTCGCAGACCTACCTCTTGGTCAAGAGAGGAAGCCCTGAGAATCTCCAAGAGATTATGAACACCCTCCCAGATGCCGACAAGGAACTTCTTAATATCATCTACACGAGGTTCGGGACGAATCTTTTCGAGCTGTCTCAGCTCTTTGGCTTGGGCAAGGTCGCACGCGGAAGATGGCAGTTGTTCTTAAGGAAAACCAGCCAATTGGGGTTGGTAAACATCTACAAAAAGCCTCTAGATCCGAAGCAGTACTGTTCGCTCATACCAGAAGTAAAGAACTACCTAGCAAAACCAGAGACCCTGAGGAGGTGGGTGTAAGCAAGGCAGGAGCAGATGCCTAAATCGTGATCATAGAATTCCGGCGTAGCCGATCAAACGCCACTTCATGTTTATTCTCTTGGATATGGCTATCCTTTCCCCTTTTTCTGCAACTATGGGGGTTTTTAGAGACATCGTGGCTGTGTTTCCCTTCTTTCTTGTTATAACTCCCACAGTAACTGTTGTACCGATGCTAACCATGAGGGGTTCGTTGATGGTAAGTTGCACCTCTGTGTTCAGAACCTCTCTCTCTAGTATATGGATAGTGCATTCTATTGTTTTCATGGGGTTTGGAAGCGTGCCCGGCTTGCCAACGACATTTCCAGAGAGGGAATCGGATTTTGTGAGATATGGATCCAACTGCGTCTGTATGGCTATTAGTCCCCCGGGCTTTGCCACCTCTACCTTCTCTTCCCCTGCATCAATAGAGACGATGCGAGTTGTTATAGTTTCCCAGAAATCTTGATTTTGTCTCTGCCTCTTTACGCCTGGCTTTATCTCAATTTTGTCCCCAACTCTCAGCTCTCCCTGCAGGAGGCTCCCACCGAGAACCCCCCCAAGGATTTTTGAAACTGGAGTGCCGGGTTTGTTGATATCAAAGGATCGTGCAACGAACATCTTGGCAGGCTTTGTCTCGTCTCTCTTTGGAGTTGGAATAAACTCCTGTATGGCAGCTATGAGGACATCTGTGTTTGCATTGTAGTTTGCAGCTATTGGGATTATGGGGGGGTTTAGGTTATATTTTTTTAAAAACTGCTCTATCTGTTCCTTATTTTTTTTCGCCTCCTCCTTGCTCACAACATCTACCTTGTTTTGGACCACTATTATGTTTTTTATCCCCATTATTTGGAGCGCTAAAAGATGTTCCTTTGTTTGTGGCTGTGGGCACGGCTCATCAGCAGCAATCACAAGGATTACCCCGTCCATAAGAGCAGAGCCAGAAAGCATGGTTGCTATGAGTGTCTCGTGTCCGGGTGCATCTACAAAGGAGACCTTCCTCAGAAATTTTGTGGGAGAGCCGCAGTGTGGACACTTCTTCTTGGTAGAAAAGGCCTTGTACCCACTACACTTCTCGCAGAAGTAGATGCTGCAATCAGCGTAGCCAAGGCGTATAGAAATACCGCGCCTTATCTCTTCACTATGCCTATCTGTCCATACGCCAGATAGGGCCTTTGTGAGGGTGGTTTTGCCGTGATCTACATGACCAACGAGCCCTATATTGACCTCAGCCTGTGGCATTGTTATGATGTGGTTTTTATGGCGACTTTTCGTCCAAGCCTGCTATAACCTATGGAGTCTCAGATCCCTCTGAAGCTGGAGTGGGATTTGTAGTCTCCTCTTTTTTATCTCCACTTTCCTTTCTGTCCTCTTTTTTCTCCTCTTTGTCCTTTCTTTCGCCTTTCTCAGCTATTTCCTCTCCGCTCTTTTTTTCTTCTCCTTTTTGCTCTCCCTCACCCTTCTTCTCCGTTTCTCCCTCGGCACCCGCTTCCTCTTTCTTGTCTAAGCCCAAGAGTTTTTCTATAGAATCCTTACCCTCTTTTACCACAACGACATTTATCTGTGCGATGTCCTCTGTTATCGTGTCCCCCACTACTGTCTTTCTAACCCTCACCCCGCGCCGCTTCTGCCTATATCCTGGTGTTTTTGTGGCAAGAAGTACACTCGCTCGTCCAGGCAGATGCACATCTCGTCTCATAGGAAACCCGCACTTGTCTGATCCACCGGTTATTTGAACCTCATATCCCTTTAGTCCAAGAGGGGTCAGGTTAACTGTGTCCCCCAACTTCTTTCCGATGAAAACAGCAGCCAGGTTATCCTTTAGTTCGAGATTGTACGACTTTCCGGATTTTGTCCCGACAACTATTTTCGCTTCCATTTTGAGGATGTTATTTGAAGCTAGGGCTATATAAGGATTTAGTACACAGGGTTTGGAGAAGGGGGAGCACAAAGAGTTATTTTTTGGAAAGCTGCACTATTCGCTTCAATAATTCGCCTTCGTCTGGAGTTAGGAACTTTCTTCCCCTCTTCAATATCTGCTCGTATTGATTAAAGGTAATGTGGGTGTAGAGAATGTCCCCCTCTGATATTTGTCGCCCTACAGTCGGTCCTTTAATTGCAACAGCTACCTCTGCACCCCTCTTGGCCTCCTCAAGCCTTTCATTCTTCTCTTGGATAGACTCTATTGTTCCAATCACCACGCCATCTTCTCTCATCAAGCTATACCCAGCCCTTATTCTGCCCTGCAATACCGCAACTCCGATAATAGCAGGATCAGATCGCCTAAATGTACAATTCTCCAAGAATTTCAGCTCTGCCGGGAAGGGGAGGGTATCAAATATGGCCATTTCTTGACGCCTTTTGACTTCCTCTCTCCATTCCTGATACTCATCCAAGATCTTGTAGATTACATTGTTAGAGATTATATGGGCCCCTTGGTTAGAGGCATAAGCCCTTATGTCTTCAGAAAGAGCCACATTAAACGCAATGACAACCCCATATTCCAAACGTTCCTTAGCTATGGAACCTGCTTCCATAATGTCGGTTTTTGTAACGGCCCCTATATCCGCCTTCCTAACAGGTATCCCCATCTTTTTTAACATCCCAAGGATAGCCTCAAGACTCCCGAGCGTATCTGCGCGCACTATAACCCCTACCCCACCATGATCAAAGCGGATAAAGCTGAGTTCTGTTTCAAGCGCTTTTTTTAAGTCGTCTATGTCGCCACCAGCCACGTAGACCTGCCCCCCGGGAAGAGCATCTTCAATATTGGGCGCTACAAGCTTAAGACCACTGGCAGCCGAGACAGAAGAAACGTTGTCAAACCGGTCCCTTGGATCTCGCATCTCGTCCAAAGGCTTCGGTTTTAGGAGGGCCTTTACTCTGGTCTCTATAGGGCCGCTTTTTCCACTTATGATAACAGTATCGCCCCTCTTTATAGTGCCATCATAGAGAATCACATCCAGACTCAATCCAAGCCCCCGCTCCTCCTTTACCTCAAGAATGCTCCCCTTTCCCGGACCTCTTACCTCCATCTGCAGATTTTTCTCCAAATATTTTTGAGAGAGCCCAGCCAATACCATAAGGATCTCAGCTATACCGTCGCCAGTTTTTGCTGAGATTGGAATTATGCTAACCTGTTTTGTAAAATCACTAACCCGATCAAACCTCTCAGCCTGTATCCCGAGGCTTCCAAGCCTCTCTATGAGCTCGTATATCTTTAGATCAAGCTCTCTTTGTACAAAATCCTGTTGCAACTTAAAAGAGCGAGTAAAGCAAAGGTCCCCTGTTTCATGCCAACCCCTCAAGAGGTCTATCTTGTTAGCTGCAAGGACAAATGGGGTTTTGTAATTTTTTAATATCTCTAGAGCTTCTATCGTCTGTGGCATAAAGCCCTCCCGAATGTCAACCACGAGGACTGCCAAATCTGCAATGCTCCCCCCTCTTTTTCTCAGATTGGTAAACGCTTCATGCCCTGGCGTATCCACAAAGAGTAAACCAGGTATGGTTAGGTTGGTTTTCATAGAATCTAGCATAGGGCCACAGATATCTCGTATGACCTCTATCGGTACCTCCGTGGCTCCGATATGCTGGGTTATCCCGCCTGCCTCCCGAGCAGCTACAGAGCTCTCCCTAACTCTGTCAAGAAAGGTTGTCTTCCCGTGATCAACATGACCGAGCACAGAGATTATTGGTTGACGAATCATCTTATTTGTTCAAAAAGACCTGCAAAGGCAGTAGGTGCTTATTTAGAAGTATATAATATTAAATCTCCACGGTTTGTTAAATCTCCACGGTTTGGACATGGAACTAGTCTCATGGATTATGCCACTTCCGTGGATACCCGCCGTGCAGCATCCTAAGAGTTGCTGCTCTGTTAGCAGCACGCATAGCACTAATTATTTGTTCTCTGGTAGCTGTTTTTATGTCCCCCACACTACTTATAAACACAGCCTCCCACACATCCCCTATACCTGTAAGCTCTTTAACCTGATTCTTTGATATCTGCTCTGTAGGGGTGGATATTATCTCCCTTCCCAGACGCACGAATGTCCTATCTGGGCCGTGCATGACAACCACGTCGTTATGCAATTTCTTTAGAGCAGAGAGGGGTGTTTGAGCTCCAGCAAGTTGCATCATCTCTGTTTCATTTCCCACAAGAACCCCACTCGAAAAATCAGCCTCATATTTTTTGCGGATTTGCTTCTGTGTGTAGGAAGCAAAGGACCCAGTAAATACATAAGAGGTTATTCTCTTTGCTATATTGGAGTAACCCAGAGGGCTTTTTATCCGATGTGCCCCAGTTAGAAAAACCGCATCTGGCTGGATCTTATCAACGAAATCCAAGAATTCTGCTACATCCCGCTTGCTTTCCCAATAAGAAAGGGCAAGTCGCGGAGTAGTTGATGAGAATATATTAAAGGTCTCACACGTATCACCCAACTCAAGAACACTACCTGTGTCCACACCTGAAGCAGAGAGGGAGTTCAAGATGCGACGCCCGCCATTGTCCTCTCCAACCCATGAGTAAAACAAAACATTATGTCCGGATAACGCCATGGTCTTTGATTTTATGACCCCGCAACCTCCAGGCTCCACACGGGGGCGGAGAGAGTGAAAAAAATGCGATAGTTCTTGGTTCTTGGAGTGAAGATAGTATTCCACATCCCCCCCTATCTTTTCCATTAGCTTGTCTGCTTCCAGAATCAGGAACTGTGATTCATGCGAAAGCTCCTTAAGTCTAGAAAACACCAAGTTCCTTTCTACTGTTAGATCCAAGTTCGCATCGCCAAATACCAAAAATTTCATGGTCAGATTCAACCTTTTTTGTTATTAATTTTTAACTCTGCTCCATAATAAACCAGGTTAAATTCAGGCTGAAGGCAAGGGCGGTTGTGAACATGGTTAATGGAAATCTTGTGATGATTCGAAAGAGGGCAAGAGACCCTGAGAACAGGAAGAAGTTGGACCAGTTTATGGAGAAGTCCAAGGGGGTAATAGAGAGGAGAGCGGAGATGCTAAGAGAAAGGAGAGAAAGCGTAGAGGAGGTAAGGAGGATAAAGAATAGGATCCTAGAGAACTTTGGGGAATACGTGTTCACACAGATGAAAAGGCTAAGGGAGAGAGGATTCGATGTAATGCTTGCAAAGAAACCCATTGATGTTACAGAGTATATCCGGTCGTATATTGGAAGTGAGCGGGTAGGGATCATTCCTTCTCCTCAGATCATAGAGGCAGAGGTTCCACAAGCCTTTTTCGTAAGCAATGGAGTGGATATGATAGGATCAGGTGAAGAAGCGTGTATGCACCCGTATATCGAACGAGGGGAGAAGGGAGGAAGATGGAATGGGAAGTATCTGATAACGTCTGGCTTTGTTGTAACAGACGCAGGGGTCTATATAGATGAACGAGACTGGAAATTGATAAAAACGGCAGAGATGGTTTTCATCATAGCAACTATAGATCGTCTCTTTTCTGAGGAGGAGGGAAGGAGGGTTATGGAGGTTATGGAGGCTGCATCTGGTGGAGAGATTGAGGGAAAGCTGGCAAATATAAGGGGAAAGATTATTCTATTGGACAACAACCGTATTTCAGTTTCTAGGAGCGGAATGAAAGGGATTTTGAAGTGTATAAATTGCTACTCATGCTCTCTCTTCTGTCCAGTGTTCTGGACTGTGGGGAATATGTTCGGTTCTCCCAGCATGGGGGCTGTGGGCGTGATATCAACTGCATACCAGAAGGGAATTAAAGCAGCCATAAACAGGGGTCTCTATGCCTGCGGTATGTGCAAAAGATGCGAAGTTGAATGCCCAATGGGGGTGCCAATGGTGGAGATTATACAGGAGATAAAGAGGAGGGGGAGGGTATTGGGGTTCTTTTAGTGAGTTTTTCGATGGATGTAGGAAAGTGAGACTTCTTTTCAATTAGTAGGGAATGGTCTATGAGTGGTTTTTTCTAATATAGGTAGGTATTTTTATAGATTGCCTTTAAATATATAAGTAATTATTTGTCACCGATTGGTGATAACAACTACCTGAGAGATGAACAAAAACGAGAAAATCGGAACCGCATTTAGAGTGGTTGGAGATAAACTGCTTGTAAAACTCTCCATTGTTCCAAAGATAGAAACAAGGGTCTATGACGAAGACGGAAATGAGGTAGGGAAGATAGTGGATATAATCGGATCTGTGCGTTCTCCCTTCGGTGTCGTAAAGGCAGAGAAAGAAAAGTCATACAAGCTCCAAGGAAAGGTCATAACCATAATGACCGGGAAGCCGAAAGAGGAGTATAAAGAAAACTAAAAAGGCCTATCTAAGACGATGCGATGGGCACAGACGGTGGCAAATAATAAGGAGGTAAAAATGAAAGCTGCCGGGTACAGGGTCGAAATAAATCTTGGAGGGTTTAGAGAGGTTGAAACCCCTGGCCTTGTGGTAGATAGAGAAATATTTCAACAGGCATCTGTGCTAGACCTTGATGAGGAGGTTATGCACGAAGTTCAAGAGCTCTACAATGAAGTTGATAGAAAGGGGCTTACAAAATATAAGGACAAAAGGGACATAGTGACTGCCCTTACATATGTGGTGTGCAGGAGGAGGATGATCCCACTGACCCTCCATAAAATTTGTGACACATTGAGATTGGAGTACCGCTCCATAAACAAGGTTTATAGGTATATTATGAGGAGGATGGGTTACAGCGTCCCCCCGACTACCCCAGAGGAGTATGTCCATAGCTTTGCCATTGAGTTAAATCTCCCAAAAAAAGCGGTCAAGAGAGCTGAAAGAATCATTGAGGTTGGAGAGAAAGCGGGGATTGTGAGCGGCAAGGGCCCTGCAGGTATCGCAGCAGCCTCATTATGCCTTGCTTCTGATCTGGAAAACCTAGACACCTCGCAAAAAGAGGTGGCTGAGGTCTCAGGAGTTACCCAGGTTACTATAAGAAATAGATACAGAGAGCTTGAGGATTGCCTCAACGGACAGGCTAAGAGTGTATAAGGCATAAGGAGCATAAGACTCAGAGATCAAAGTATTTAACCCCCCGTTTGCAAAGATAGTATATGAAAACACGACTGGGAAGCTTAGATATCTACTTTCTTCTGAAAGAGCTCCAAAGCCTGGAGGGGGGAAGAATCGGGAAGGTGTATCAAATCGGCAGGAGGGAGCTAAAATTAGAAATACACGCAGATGGGAAAAAGGAACTGATAATAACGCCCAACTATTTCTGCATAACAAGATTTGAATACCCAGTCCCAGAAAGGGCGAGCAACCTTGCAATGCTGCTTCGAAAGTATATTAGTGGGAGCATTATTAGGGGGATAAAGCAGAGGGGATTTGAAAGGATTGTTGAGATTGAGCTCACACATGGAAAACTGATCTTGGAATTCTTTAGCAGAGGAAATGTGATATACGTCAATAGAGAGGGGATCATTCAGGTCATTCTGGAAGGACAGGAGTGGAAAGATAGGACACTGAGGGTTGGAATTCCATACAGATATCCTCCGGAGATATTGAATGTTCTAGAGATGGATCAAAGGTCTTTTTCTATCGCTATGTCAGAAAAGAGGGAATGTGTGAGGATCCTAGCTTCCAAGCTGGGATTTGGTTCTGTCTATGCGACCGAGATAATAAAGAGAGCTGGGATAGAGGAAAACGCGATGCCGACTAAGAAGAATGTAGAGAGGCTCTTCCATAGCGTGAGGGAAATACTGAACGAGAGAGCTAAGGGAGTCATAGTAATGGAGGGGGGAGAGATGGTGGATGTGGTTCCGTTTAAACTTCGAATATATGACAAATTGGAAGAGAGAGAGGAGGGGGAGTTTAACAGAGCTGTTGATGAGTACTTTATGGTACTGGGAAGGGGTGGTGAGGATAAAGAGGGGGAGAAAATAGAAAAGAGGATAAAGGCACAAGAAGGAAGACGGCGGGAGATGGAAAAGCAGGCAGTGGAACTAAGGGCAAAAGGGGATAAGATATACGAAGAGTTTCAGGAGTTCAACAAGATTCTAAACGGAATAAGGGAGGCGATGGGGAGGGGAGAAAAATGGACAGAATATTGCAAAAAAAGGGGAATTGAGATAATACCTGAGAAGAAAGCGATTGTGCTTGATGGAATAGAGATTGAAATCAACAAGACCCTGTCTGAAAATGCAGGAGGGTACTACGAGAGGGCAAAAGAAGCCAAGAGAAAGGCGGAGGGAGCTAGGGCAGCAATTGAAGAGAGCAGGAAGAAGCTGAAGGAGGTCAAGGAGGAGGCGAAAGAGAGGAGCATTATCCGAGTGAAGAGAAGAAGGGAGTGGTACGAAAAATTTCGCTGGTTTGTATCCAGTGAGGGGTTTTTGGTAGTAGGGGGAAAAGATGCAAGTTCGAACGAAATCCTTATAAAGAGATATGTGGAGAAGGGCGATATGATTATACATTCTGATGTGCATGGTGCCCCATTTTTTGTTATTAAGAGTGGAGGGAAGGAAATAGGAAACGCGACAAAGAGGGAGGCGGCCATAGCTGCCGTTAGCTATTCTAGTGCATGGAAGGAGAACCTAGGGAGTGTGGACGCCTACGCGGTGACCCCAGAACAGGTGTCAAAGACAGCGGAGAGTGGGGAGTACCTAAAGAAGGGGGCCTTTGTTGTGAGAGGAAGACGAGAGTGGTTTAGAAACGTGCCACTTGGATTAGCAGTTGGTTTTGTTGTTGGAGGAGAAACAAACGGGGAAGAAGCACAAAAAAATGAGGGGGAGGGGAATGAAGAGGATGAGGTGATGGTTATTGGGGGTCCGGAGGAGGCAATTAAGAAAAAGACAAGGCACTACGTGAAAATAGGCGTGGGGGACATGAAGGCAGGAAGGTTGGCCAAAGAGATAAAATTGCATATTTTAAGAAGAGTGGGCAAGT
>JAOZPI010000065.1 GCA_029932835.1 archaeon
TCACCGGCCGTGTTTCGTCTATCAGGTCCTCCACCCCGCCAACTACGACATCCTTCATTCTCAAGATTTCCTCCCCTGAGATCTCCACTTCGACAAGCATAATTGTTGGCATTTTTATGATCGTCTCTCCCTCCCCCTCCAGAAGCGCGACGTTCTCACAAATTCCCTTTCAGCACGCAGAAGCTCCTTAAAAAAAGACTCCTCATCAAGATCCAGTTCCAAAATCCTTGTAGCTGTTCTCGGCCCTACGCCCCGCGCATTCAAAGCAAGGAGAGCCCTCTTCTCATACGTGTGGATAAGGCCGGCAGATTGTTCTGCTCTTGAGAGGAGCCGTGCTTCTGTCCTGTTTTTTACCCCCCCTCTCACAATCCTGCTGATTTCGTCCACTTTTCTACCTCCATATGCAATCATCCACGATTCACACTTGGGGCACGATATAGGATATTTGAGAGTGCTTATACTACGGTTTCTCATAATAAATCCACAGTGCAGGCAGACGAGATTTACCTTTTTTGTCAGAAGGCGGTTCCTCACTGTTTCCATTATCGCCCTCTCTGGCCTCTCAGCTTGTACCACGTCTCTGAACTCCTCCAAGCCCAGTTGTGAGATGGGTGTGGGGGCTTGGATAATAATCTTTATTTTCCCCTCCTGTATCCTCCTTACTGCTCTGGTGCTGTTGGGGAGGTCAAAGTACTTTTTAAACACCTCGCTCAGGGCTTCCCTGTACACTGCGGTTCCTCTATAGGACTCTATAACCCTTGTTATGTTTATCTCTCTAAAATTTACATCATTCTTGAACACCCCGAATCTTTTTCCAACGTGCGCAAATGCAAATCTAAAGAGGTTGGTCTTTGCTACAACCTTTTCAAGAATTTCTCTTAATCCCTCTGGATTTATAGAGAGTAGTGTCTCCATCACATCTTCCCCTTTTACCACCATCCCGGTAAGTATTATGCGGTAGGCGTCTGCGTTTATTCCAATCCCCTCTCCATATTTGCTTCCAAGCAGGGAGGCGAGCACCCTGCCCAAGGTGGCATTGACCTTAGTTCCAAAGCAGGCATTTACCACGACCTGATCGTAGCGATCCCTTATCCTCTCAATTGTTATCACCTGATCTGTGGGCACTTCTCCAGCCCTCTTCTGCTTTTCTATAATCCTCTTTACAAACTCCACGGCTTCAGGATTTAGAGGCAGGTCCACCTCTTCCCCATTTGCAAGCCTCCTCCTCTCTCTTCCGACTTCTATCGCCACATCATATGGAACCGGTATGTCCTCTCCGACCCATACTGGAACCTCGGCCCCAATCTCGCTTACCGGTACAACAAGGACTCTCCTCTCCCGGAAGTCCACGACTCTCCACGCCTCTCCCTTGAGAATAAATATGGAGTTCACGTTGCAGTCTATTATGTACTCTTCATCCAAAACACCAATTGGTTTGTGCGAGGATAGGTCTATAACCGTGTATCGGTTGTATGTGGGTATTGTGGAGAGGTTTCCATAGTAATAGAGCAAGGTCCCCCTTCGCCTCCTTATCAAATCGCCCTCCCACCCTATCAGCCTCAAATTCTTCAACACATCCACCACAGAGTTGAACTCATCCCTCCTTAGCCTCCTGTAGGGATATGCGCGCCGTATTATCTCGTAGATCTTCCCTAGCTTCATACTCCTATACTCCAGTACCAGGCCAACAATCTGATGTGCCAGAACATCTAGCGATTTTTCAAAAAATTCCGTTTTTTCGATTTTCCTGTCCAAGCCTCTTTTTGCGATCACCCCCCCCTCCAGCACATCATCAAAGTCGCTGCATAAGATTCTTCCATTAGAGACCCTTCCCATAGCGTGTCCACTCCTCCCGACCCTCTGCAGCAGGCGTGCCACCTGCCTTGGCGAGCTTATCTGTATTATCTGCTCTATCTCCCCCACATCAATTCCAAGTTCCATGGAAGACGTGCATACGAGCGTCTTTATCCTTCCCTCCTTTAGCCCCCTCTCTGCTTCAATCCTCTTTTCCTTTGAGAGTGAGGAGTGGTGTATCTCCACCTCTTTGATCTCTCTTAACCTCTTTGTCAGAAGCTCTGTTGCCACCCTCGTGTTCGTAAACACAAGAGTCGCTTTTTTTCCCGTAATCCCTGCGATCCTCTCTATAATGCTTCTCGGTCTTTCCACTACGATCTTTATTCTCTTCTCGCTGGTATCCTGTATCACCCTCTCCAGTCCGAAATATGCTGAGACAATCTCTGGGTTCCCAACAGTTGCGGAGAGTCCAATCCTTTGAAAGTTTCCACTAATCTCGTGGAGCCTTTCCAGAGCGACAGCCAGTTGAGTTCCCCTCTTATCTGAGACTAGCTCGTGTATCTCGTCTATTATCACATACTTCACATTTGCTAAATGTTTTCTCATTACGGGTGCTGGGAGGAGGGCCTGTAGGGTCTCTGGGGTTGTTATAAGAATACTCGGTGGTTTGGCTCTCTGTCTGCTTCTCTGCGATTGTGTGGTGTCTCCGTGTCTCACCTCCATCCTAATTCCAATTTTCCTTCCCCACTCCTCCATCCTTCTCAGCATGTCGCGGTTTAGAGAACGAAGCGGGGCGATGTAGAGGGCATGGATCCCACCCTCCTTATCAATGAGTTTATCCAAAATGGGGAGAAACGCAGCCTCGGTTTTACCACTTCCTGTAGGAGCTATTAACAGCGCATTTTTACCCTCCATAATTACAGGGATTGCCCTCCTCTGTATTCCTGTAAGCTCTCTAAATGCACCTCTTATTACTCTCCTCAACCTTGGATGAAATCTCCCAACTATATCACAGGATTCTTCTTCCACCTTTGTTCCCTTCCCTGCACAGCTCATGAAACTCTTTTTAGAGCGAAAGAGGATAAAACCTTTTTAAATAAAGAAACATAATATAATCAATGGAAGCGCCTTTAAGGCTCCTTATTATAGGTTTGGTTGTGGTAGTAGTCTTGGCTCTTGTCCTTGTAATTCTGAGTCAACCCTCCCCAAGCGGACCTCTTGGGGGCGGTCCACAGGTGCTATCACCACAGAACCAACCGCAGACTCAGCCGCAAGCCTCGGAGAGCATAGGTGCGCCGTCTCTCACTATTGCGTACACAGAGGGCATTCTCTCAAAACACAATATTGGGGACAAGATACTGGATTACTCTCTCAAGGACATATCAATGTCTAATGAAGCTACCAAGAAAGCAGTAACCTATTATTCACCAGGTAACTGCACCTTTGAGTGGCAGCCGGTCGAGTGTCCCTCAAAGGACGAGGTCTTTGATGTGATCTCTTATCATTTTGTAGCCCCTCCTGCCGAGGGAAAGGTCTACAGCCCGTCTCTATATTTCATATTTGAAAACACGAAATCCTGTTTAAGTGGTCCCACAATAACCTTCAAGGGAAAGAAGGCCTGTGTAATTGAGGCTCTGGCATACAACTACGATATCCAGCTGGAGGACAACATAGCCCTCAGAATAACACTGGACACAGACCGAAAATCAGACATAGACTCTGCATTGGCTGCGCTCTCGCTCTGAGAATTTGGTCTCACTTCCTCCTTATCTGAGGGACTTCAGTTCTCCCAAATAGCTCCCGTCCAGAAGATACACCTCTGCACCCTCCATATCCACCATCTTCCTCAAAAACGGCCCAAGGGGGGCTTCCACATTCAATGGGGTTCCTCTTATAAGGCGGTCGAAGGCCGGAACTACGAGGACCCCTTTCCCCTTCTCAAGGGTCCTTGTTTCTACCCAGACTGGTTGGATGCTCTTCTTTATGTCTGCCAGCGCGACTGCAGGGTGCGTATGCGCGCATATTATGAGCTCCTGCTCTAACAGTTCTTTACTCGGCCTTTTGTGACCGTGAAAAAAGCCGACCCCGCCTTCAATGAGTTCATCTACAACTGTGACCCCCTCTGGCACTAGCCTCTCTATAGCGCCGTCGTGATTCCCCTTTGTAATAATCACCTCGTCCACACTGTTAGAGACAGCAGAAAGAAATTCTGGCACTTCCCTCCTTTCCTGCTCAGATGTTATTGGTATATTGTGTTTCAAATCCCCTAATATCACAAGTCGTTTTGGTTTTATCTCTTCAAGCATCTGGCTCAAGCGTTCCAGTTTTTCCTCTGTCTGGCTTGGAACCTGCGCCCCTCTCTTAAAGAGTTCATACTCTAGGCCGTTGTGGAGATCCGCGACCACAAGGGTTTTTCCTACCAGAACAGCAGCCTCATCCTCTATGATCTTG
>JAOZPI010000066.1 GCA_029932835.1 archaeon
CAACTGGCTTATGATAGGGCGATCACCGTCTTTAGTCCGGATGGTAGGATCTTTCAGGTGGAGTATGCGAGAGAAGCGGTCAAGAGGGGAACTACTGCGCTGGGGATTGTTTATAAAAATGGCGTCCTCTTGGCAGTTGACAAATCCATTGAATACCCACTCTTAGTTCCAGAATCTATTGAGAAAATTTATCGCATAGATGAGCATATCGGGGCTGCCTCTTCCGGCCTTATAGCAGATGCAAGGAGGATGGTAGAGGAGTGCAGGCTGGAATCACAAAGAAACAAAATAGCATACGACGAGGACATCTCAGTAGCTGAGCTAACGAGGAGGATATCGGATTTATCCCAAGTTTACACACAATACGGTGGCATAAGGCCCTTTGGTTGTGCCCTTCTAATAGCTGGTATCAACTCAACTGGAAAGCAGCTCTTTGAGACAGATCCGAGTGGGGCATACGCTCAATACCTAGCTACTGCTGTAGGTTCTGGGAAAAAGGAAGTAGAAAAATTCTTTGAGAAGTATTACAAATCCAATATGTCTAGGAACGAGGCGGTGAGGCTGGCTGTGGAAGCCCTAAAGCATGTCTCCGCTGGGAAGTTCAATATCAAGAACGTGAACATCGCAATAGTAGAGGAGGAGGATAGAAAATTTAGATTCCTAACACAGGATGAGATTGAGGCTTCTCTGAAGAAGAAAGGGAAATGACTATTGAGAATAGTGTCATAGCGAGGTATGAGAAATTCGGAGAGCACTTTGAGGTTCTTGTTGACCCAAAGGGAGCAGAGGAGTTTAGGTCTGGGAACAAGGCAATACTTCCTGACATTCTGGAAATAGACACAATATTCAAAGATGCACGAAAGGGAGAGAAAGCCAGTGAAGATTCCCTAAAAAAGGTCTTCGGAACAACTGATGTTCTCCAGATTGCATCCAAAGTTTTGGCAGAAGGGGAAATACAACTAACCACAGAGCAAAGGCACCAGATGATAGAGCAGAGGAGGCAGAAGATAATCCAAACTATCTGCAGGGATGCTATTGATCCTCAGACCGGGAGGCCCCACCCCCCTGAGAGAATAAAAAATGCACTAGAGCAAGCTCATTTTAACCCAGATATACACAAAAAATTTGAAGATCAACTTGAAGAGGCCTTAAAGAGCATTCGTCCAATACTCCCAATAAAATTGGAAAAATTGAGGTTAGCTATTCGCATACCGTCTGAGCATGCTCCAAAGGCCTATCCACACCTCCACCACTATACTGTTTTGCAAGAGGAGTGGCAAAAGGATGGATCTCTCGTCGCAATATTGGAGATACCCGCAGGGTTGCAGGATGAGATATACAATGAGCTGAACTCCTTTACTCATGGCAACGTTGAAACCAGGATATTGAAAGATGGAGAAACTCGAACTCAGGGCTGAAGTTGTGGCTCCAGGAGACTTACTTGCCAGAGACATTAGCAACGGCACTTACACCTATCTTGATGGGGGTGAGGTTAAGGCCAGTGTTTTTGGTTTGAAGGATATAAAGAAGGACTCTGTCTCGGTAATCCCGCTAGCAGGCAAATATATGCCGAAGGCGGGGGATATGGTTATTGGAGTGATAACCATGGTGGATAGGAACGGATGGGAGATATCGATAAATTCCCCCTATCCAGTTTTCCTCCAGAGAGATAGGGACATGGATCCAATATTAAACCCTCGAAGGTTGTACAAAGAGGGCGATATAGTTTCTGTGAAAATAAAATCTGTCAATGAGATGAAGAAGTGCTACGCAGAAGGGCCTAGAAAGTTGAGGGGGGGGAGGATCCTGATGATAAATGCCAAAAAGATACCGCGGGTTATCGGGAATCGCAAATCTATGCTTGGAATATTACGAGAGAAATCTGAGTGTCGTGTGGTGGTTGGACAGAATGGTGTTATCTGGCTTGATGGACCAGAAAGGAATGTACAAATGGTAGTTGATGCTATACTGCAAATAGAAAGGGAGTCTCACACAAAGGGCCTTACAGATAGGATATCCTCTGTGTTGGACAAAAAAATGAAAGTAATAAAAGAGGAGGAAAATGGGAGGAAAAAGTAGCACGCCCCTTATTGTGAAAGGGAAACGGCTTGACGGAAGAAAACCTGAGGAACTACGCCCAATAAAGATAGAGGCTGGTGTTCTCAATAGAGCGGATGGTTCGTGTTATGTGGAATGGGGAAAGAATAAGGTGATTGCTGCAGTTTATGGACCAAGAGAACTCCATCCAAAACACTTGCAGGACAACACCCAAGCGGTCCTGAGATGCAGGTACAACATGGCTCCATTCTCTGTTGATGACCGCAAGCGACCAGGGCCAGACAGGAGAAGCGTTGAGATAAGCAAGGTTATTCGGGAGGCACTCGAGAGAGTGGTTTTCTTGAACTATTTTCCCACAAGCGCCATAGATGTCTTTATGGAGGTTCTCCAAGCTGATGCTGGAACTCGCTGTGCGGCCCTTACAGCCGCCTCTGTAGCACTTGCTGACGCCGGGGTTCCAATGCGCGATCTCGTAGCCGGATGTGCGGCGGGGAAGGTAGATGGAACTGTGGTCTTGGACCTGATGCAGGAGGAAGATAATTATGGAGAGGGTGATTTGCCATTGGGTTATATCCCTTCCAAGGATGAGATAGTGCTCCTGCAGATGGACGGTGATTTTACAAAAGACGAGTTCAAAACAGCTTTGAATTACGCAATAAAAGGGGCCAAAAAGATCTACGCTTTGCAAAAGGAGGCCCTCAAGAGGAAATACACAACAAACAAGGAGACTGCAAAATGGATATAAACAGAGAGCTAAAGAGGCACTTTATAGGGAGGCTCGTTCAAGATGGGCGCAGGATAGATGGCAGGGGCTTTGACGAAATGCGAGAAATTTCCATAGAGCAAAATGTGATACCAGATAAGGCCGAAGGGAGTGCATTTGTCAAGCTCGGAAATACAGAGGTTCTCTGCGGGGTGAAGATGGATGTTGGAGAGCCCTTTCCAGACACTCCCGAGGAGGGGGTTATGATGACTGGTGCAGAACTGGTACCGATAGCTTCCCCTGAGTTTGAGGCAGGTCGGCCTGGAGAGGATGCAATAGAACTAGCACGGGTTGTGGACAGAGGCATACGGGAGTCGCATATGATCTCTCTTGACAAATTAGTTATAAGTCCTGGAGAAAGGGTGTGGATGGTGTTCATAGATCTTCACATCCTCAACCATGATGGGAACCTTATAGACGCCTCTACGCTGGCAGCAGTTTCTGCCCTAAAAAGTGCATGGGTTCCAAAGTTTGAGGACGAGAAGGTGATTAGAGAAAAGAGCTCTGATCTTCCTATTTCAAAGATCCCTCTCTCCTTTACATATGCAAAGATAGACGATGCAATCCTCTTAGACCCCATTCTGGATGAGGAGTTCGCGATGGATGCTCGTCTCACAGTAACCACTAGCGGTACCCACCTTCACGCAATGCAGAAGGGGGAAACAGGTGCATTTAAACCAGAAGAGGTTTTTAACATTGTAGATACTACATTTTCAAAGTACAAAGAGGTAAAAAAACTAATAAAATGACGGGAGATAGCAAGAGCAGATTAAGATCCAGTCGGTATGGGCGGAAGATAAGAACGAGGGTTGCGAAGATAGAGGAAAAGCAGAGAGCTCCCCAGATCTGTCCAAAGTGCGGGCGCGAGGCAAAAAGAGTTGCCCCTGGGGTCTACGAGTGTCCGCGCTGTGGTAAATTCACCGGGGGAGCGTATTTTGTTTAAACTTCGGCGTTAAATTCGCGATAAAATTCGGCGCATCTGAAGTAAAAATGGGCAAGTATATATGTCAAAAGTGTGGCAGGATAGTCGAGAATATAGAAAAGACTGTATGCCCCTACTGTAGTGGGAGGATACTAATAAAGAAGCCGAGCAGCCGTGTTCGGGAGTTGTCTGCAAGATAATGGAGGCGTTGCTCTCTGTCCATATGAGTAGCAGGAGAGAGGCTAAGATAATGGAGCGCGCGATCTCTGTAGACTCTTCCCCTGGCTCCAAGAGCAGCAGGGAGATAAATAGCTCTGGAAGCGTGGTGCAGATCAAGATAACTGCGACTGATCTGGGGGCATTGAGGGCCTCTCTCAATTCCACTCTAAGGGGCGTCATGATCGTGGGGGAGGTTTTGTGAGAATGGAAAAAACATCTGCTATTCCGGGATTTTATAAA
>JAOZPI010000067.1:0-1652 GCA_029932835.1 archaeon
TCATATCTGTAATGCCGGAGATAAGGCAAAAGACGGGTGCAGAGCTCTGGATAGTGGGGGAGGGGCCAGAGAAGAAAAAACTTGAGAAAATGGCTTCAGGTATGGAGGGGGTCAAATTTTTTGGCTCCCTGCCACATATCCAAGTTCTCCGTATGCTGGCTTCATCTAGATGCATGGTCTTGAACTCCCTCTATGAGGGAATGCCACACATCCTCCTCGAGGCGATGGCTCTGGGAACTCCCATTGTGGCCACAGATATACCGGGAAATTCGGAGATAGTCCAGAACGAAAAAAGCGGCTTCTTAATCCCGCCAAGGAATCAAGAGAAATTAAAACAGGCATTACTTTCGGTCCTTTCTGGAAGCATGACAAAGATGGGGAAGATGCGACTTGAGGAGAAAAAAATCGCAGACAGGCACAAGTGGGAAACTGCCCTAGACAAAGCCATATCTCTTTTTAGTCATCTCTTAAGCAACCCGAATCACCACCACATGGCTGATACCCCTAATCCAATACGAAATTAAACAGATTCCGATAATTCTTCATATAAGCATTAGTAGAATAATTTTTCTTCACATATTCCCTTCCCCTCCTCCCTCTCTTAAGAGCCTCCTCAGGAGACCTAATAACCGAGATCAGAGCCTTCTCGATCTCCTCTGTTTTCCCCATTTCCACAGGGTATCCTCTCTCTTCATTCACTGTCTCCCTGCTTCCCTCCACCTGTGACCCTCTGACAGGCCTTCCTCTTGCCATGGCCTCCAGTGCAACCCTGCCAAGCCCCTCTGACAAAGACGGCAAAACCAAGACACTGCACCTATCCATATAATCTCGCACTACCTTGGCAGGTTGTCTTCCTAGAAATACCACATTCTGTCCAATACCGAGAGATCTTGACAACTCCGTAAGCCTTTTTTTCTCTTTCCCTTCTCCTATTACATACACCTTGAAGTTCTTATATCGCCTCACAACGCCCGCGGTCGCTCTGATAAGGTACTCCACCCCCTTTCTTCCTATTAACGATCCGACAAACAGAGCGCTTTGCTCTTTCGGCTTTTTTATCCGCCCCTTCAGGAAAAATTCTACGTCAAACAGTGCTGGAAATGCAATTGGAAATATCCTCCTCTCATCCACAAATTCTCTGGCTCTTTCTCTGGTACTTTGAGATATCACCCTTATGCTATCCGCATGCCTTAGCGTGTACCCAGCTATGAGGTTTATAATTGGAAGAAATACCCTTAATCTAGGCTTCGAGTTCTTGATTTCTCCCTCCCAGTCTCCATGAATTCCAACTATGAGTTTGATTCCATAGAGCCACTTTAGTAAAAGCCCCACTAATCCATCTAACAGCGGACTTTGAGCGTACACAATATTTACTCTCTTCCTCTTTATTATCCAAATACCCTCTGCTACTCCCCCAATAACGAAGATGATGCTATTGAAAACACCAAGGCCAGCCATCTTCGGCAGGAGATAGAGCTCAGCACCTTCAATCTTTCCTCTCTTTGGGCCTCCCCTGGAAACTGCGATCTGGAAAATATCGGCAAATTTCCCAAACCCCCTGAACTTCTTCCTGTAGACCTCTCTCCCCTCCGGTATCTCATACTCAGACGACGAACTAACAAACAGAACCCTATATTTCCTCATTTTTTACT
>JAOZPI010000067.1:1662-4034 GCA_029932835.1 archaeon
CAAATCTCTTTTCGCTTTTTTTATATCCGCCCACGTATGCTCCACATCTCCCTCTTTATTGTCTGAGTACGTAACCTTGGATTTACTTCTTGTTATCTCTATAATCTTTTTTGCTAGTTCTAGTATGCTTATTCTATTCCCTCCCCCTATATTGTATGTTCCTCTTCCCCTCTTCATAATCTTTATATTTGCATCAACTACATCATCAATGTATGTAAAGTCCCGGGTTTTACTACCATCGCCATATATCTCAATTGGTGCGTCTTTTAGAGCAGCTCTGGTGAATATGGAGATTGCCAGATCAGGCCTCATCCTCGGTCCATACACAGTGAAGTAGCGAAGGTTTACGGTTTCTAATCCATACACGTGCTGAAAGACGTTGCAATAATATTCGGCAGCTAACTTAGAGGCACCATAAGGCGACACCGGCTCGGTGGGATGTTCTTCATCAAAGGGTAGATACTGTACGCGCCCATATACAGATGAGGAAGATGCATTTATAACCCGTCTCACGCCCCCGTCTCGGGCAGCAACAAGAATATTCAATGTTCCAACTACATTCACTTCGTATGGTTTTATAGGATTCTCAACAGATGCTCTCACACCCGCTTGTGCAGCCTCATGGTAGATAACCTCTACGTCCCTGCACAAATCCCTTAATAATCTTAGATCAGTTACACTTCCCTGAACCACCTCTACATTCAATCCCTCTACGTTCTCTCTTTTGATCCTTGGATCATAGTATGGATCAAAGTTATCCAGGCAGATGACATCGTGTCCCTCCTCTACAAGCCTCCTACAAATGTGGCTTCCAATAAAGCCAGCCCCTCCACTCACAAGAACACGCATTTTGGATATTTGATCCTCTATGGATTTAAAATACCAGATTAATAAAATAAAGGGAATGGAGACAAACCTGAGGATTCTTTTCTTTACAAGGCGATTGGACAGGGAGGATCCAAGGATCGGATTTGTACACCGTTGGGTTGAGGAGTTTTCAACTCAGGTTTCTAAGATTTATGTTGTTTGTCTAGAAACCGGGGTTGTGAACCTTCCAAAAAATGTTGAGGTCTTCCCTCTTGGTCCTAGCAAAGTTATCCGCCCTTTTAAGTTTTTCTATATTATGTCTCTTCTAGTTCCTCGGGTGGACGTTGTTTTTTGCCATATGAATCCAATTTATGCCATTCTGTCCTCGCCTCTGTCTCATCTTCTTCGAAAGAAATTAGCCCTTTGGTATACACACGGGGCTGTTTCACTAAGGCTACGCCTTGCAGTTCTTCTATCTGATGTCCTCTTTACTGCTTCAGACGAGAGCCTCCGCGTTAACACGCCAAAGAAGAGGGTTGTGGGACACGGCATTGATACGAATCTCTTTAAACCAAAATCGCGGACCAAAAGAAAGAGAAAACTCCTGCTGTCTGTTGGACGCATATCGCGGATAAAGGGGTACGAAGATCTCCTATTGGGGCTGCGGGGGTTGCTAAACAAGGGGATTTCGGCAGAGTTATGGATAGTGGGGAGTGCAGAGCTGATGGATGAAATAGCCTACCTCTCTGAGTTGAAGAAGCTGGCAAAGAGGCTTCGGATTTCTGACAGAGTGAGGTTTATAGGTCCGGTTTCACAATCTCGCCTTCCTCAAATCTACAACTCTGCGGACCTCTTTGTTTCCAACAGCCACACGGGAAGTTTGGACAAGGCGATCCTAGAAGCCATGGCCTGCAATCGTCCCGTCTTGGTGAGCAACCCGGCATTTCGTGGCATCCTGCCAGAAGCCTTTCTGTTCTCCTCCCTAGAGGACTTTGAGAAAAAGGCACAAGGGATTTTATTTCACTCCTTCCCCCTCCCCAACCTGCGTAAAATAGCGGAGCGCCACAACATCTCCAACCTCTCAAGAAAAATCCTTCAGGAGCTAGAAAAATGAACATACTTGTCGTTGCGGATTCTAGACTACCTAGTAGCCTGGCAAATTCCCTCCAGATTGCAAAGACATGTGAGGCCCTCACTGCCATAGGACATAACATAACCCTGCTATTACCAAATCGCTCCACAAACACACAAACTACAGATGAAGACATATGGAAGGCGTACAACATTCGCCACCCCTTTAACATATTGCGCCTTCCGATTCTTTATATAAAACTCTTAAAACACATACCACATCTTTGGTTTCTCACAACAACTTTCTCATTTGCCCTCTCCTCTGTCTTTTATATCCTACAGCATTACAGAGATTATGATGTAATCTACACCCGTCATGAGCCTACGATAGCCCTCCTTCGATTCATGAGAAGTCTTGGAATACACATCCCTGTGGTCTACGAGGCGCATAAATTCAGTTCTCGTAGGGCTAGGCTCATTTCTTCGGCCTCTGG
>JAOZPI010000068.1 GCA_029932835.1 archaeon
CTCTTCACACATGGAGTTTCTCCCCCACCGGAATACCATAAAACTCATTACTGACAAAGAAGAGCTAACATATCGGGCTTTAATAGTGGCTGACGGGTCCCTGGGAGACCTCTCAGCGAGGTTCCGCACAAATCCTGTCCCTCTGCATAGGTTTGTCGGGTATGGTCTGTTTGGAAAGGGGCTTAACCTGCCGTCCAACAAAACCCTCCTTATCTTTGATAACACTCTTGTTCCCGGTGGTTATGTGTATATGGGGAGGGCAAGGAACGGAGAGTCTGTTGTGGGTTCGGTTATGAATCAATCAATGCTCAGAAGGACGCCTGAAGAGCACTTTTTTGGTTTTCTGAAGCAAAATCCCACATATGTCTCTGGCTTCTCTTCCCTTAACTCCTTTGCAGGCTTGGGGTATGTCTATGCTCCTCCCACTCCCCCTTATCCCAACGTTCTCTTTGTAGGGGAGGCGGGGGGTTTTTTGGATCCACTCTTTGGCTATGGGGTTAGAAATGCCATACTCTCCGGCTATATCGCAGCCGATGTTGCTCAGAAGATATCGCAGTACAATGATCCCTCGTGCGGCCGTGAGTTTATCTCAAAAACAAACTTTTTGCAAAGAGGAAAGACAGTAGGGCTCTTCTTAAGGCGCCTTACGGACCGCTTCACCTCTTCTGATTATGATAGGCTTCTCCTCTTTTTGCAGAACCTGTCTAAGGACGGATGTTCAGTAGATGCTCTCTTGGACGGGGAGCCCAAATTGTGCACATTAAAGACCTTGCTAAAAACCCCGGAGCTATTTGTTTTACTAAGGCATCTTCTAAGGGCCATCTAAGAACAGGGCATTATCGCTTTGATACAACGTAAGGCCCTCCTTCTCCCTCTCTTTTATGTACTCCCCTGCTGTGTATATCAAAAGATAGTCGCCCTTGAGCCTCTCTTTGATCCTTTGGTTTATATCAAAAATTCTGGAGCCCATGGTCTCTAGGCGGGTTCCACATGAAACCATAAACGCACTCTCTGCCTCTCCCCTTTTTTCTAGAAGCTTTTCTATAGATTCCAAAAGATCCTTACCAGAGGAGGTATATATCTCTAGGTCCTTATCTGTTGTGGGGCTCATCGGAAAGACGAAAGCATCCCCGTAAATCAGCCCGAACATCCTCGGCTCTTTTATCCCCTTCTTCGCGGGCAGCATTGGATAATAGAACACCTTTCTGTATAATCGTTCGTCCAAGATGCTCTTATCCCACCCCATTATCTCCAGGTACCTCTCAACTGCCGGCTTCTTGTCGATTTCAAAGATTATATATCCTTTTTTGGACTTTTTTGTGATGTCAAACCTTTTTCCGCTCGGTTTCAATCCCAAAGAGGAGTTCGGACGAATTTCAATATCGGAGGAAATTCCTAGAACTACGATGGAATTCTTGCGCAATTTTCCATTAAAAAACTGAAAATTCTTCTCTTGTGATAGATCGTCTGTGGAGGCACCGCCAATGCCCACAAAATCTTTAAGATTTCTGGAGACCTCTTTAAATATGACATCATCTCTGCTTGGCCCTATCTGTAGCTTGGAAGAGAGGGTTTCAAAAATCTTTAACAGAAATCTAATCTTTTTCGAATCCTTGACAACCTTTTGCCTCGGAATTCCTTTCCAGTTTGGGACCCGCGCCCCAGATATTACAGCGATGAAGGCCTTGTTCGGATACCTTGAAGTAGATAGTTCCCTTCTTATACTCTTAGAAACCTGAAGTGCAGCAGCCTTTGGGCTTCTTTTGGTGTCTCTCCCCTCTGCGATAGCTACATCCATCTTTGGGGCGAAGCAAGCCAGTCCCGCGCTCCCCCTCGTGAAGCAGCCTTCTCTTGACATAAACCCAGCGACGGTTCCCCCAATCATAGGCGTCCCCTTTGGTAGTTCTCTATAGGCAGCTTCTACAAATTTTTCCATCCCCCCCTCCTCTTTCTCAAAGTGTATGGTAGAAAAAAGAAGAAAAAACCTTGGCTTATGTTTAACTTTTTTTAGTGTTTCCCTTACAACCTCTCTCCCAGCTTCGCTTGGATCCCAACTTTGTGACATCCCGACAGCAAGTTCAAACCCTTTACTGCCCATCCTCTTCTAGCACCTGAAGTATCTGCCTTCTTGCATTCTCCATCTCAACCTCAAGCAGCCCTCTATTTGCCAGGCTGGATATTACTGCAATTAGAGCGACGTCTGTCCTAGGTAAAATAAAAAACATTACATCATATTCCCCCAACTCAAAATATACCTTATTCAAACCATAACTGGAATAGGCCTCTATTATATCAAAGAACTCGTTCATCGTTTTTTGGAGGACCTGCCAGACACCTACATCATTTATCTTAAACTTATCTGAGGGAGGAACGATCCCCTCCATCCCCTTTCTGGCCACCATACATGCTAGCACGTCATCGAGTCTTAATAAATTCTCCTCCAATATCTTTGAAATTCTATCCTCTCTTGAATCCATTGATTTTAGAGATATTGTATTTAATTAGCTGATGTCTGCTATAAATACCAACACCCAAATAAGCCAGATCATAGGCCATGAAAGCGAAGAAATATACGAGGGGGATTATTGAAGCCAGTGCCAAAATCAAGACTACAACCTTCATAAACATGCGGTAATAAAAGAACATCCCTAAAACCCTTCCCATTTTCTTCTGGTCTGCCAGGGCGTTTCCCTTCTCATCTATCCACCCGGAGAAGATCAATACGCTCAGTATAAGCCAATTTATCTGATAATTGTATATGTTGTAAACACTCTTTATGAATGGCACCAAGAAAACCAAGAGGGTTCCTAAGTAAAAGGCAGGGTTATCAATCTTGTGAGATACCAGCGCGAATATCACAAACGAAAGAAAGAACATAGCGGATATGGGATCTACCGAGGCCAGAGACCCCATAAGAATCCCCATCAGTACAGCCATCAGGATGGCAGTTTTCCTGTTGAATATACCCAGATCGTAGGCCTGATCTATATACTTTATCCCAGACCCAAGCAGAGCATAACTAAATATAAGTATGTACCATTCCATCGCGCAGGGTTGAGAGTTATTCGGTTGGCTTGTTTATTAGATCTTGCTTATAGTACCCTCCACGACTATTCCCTCCCCCCGCACTATCTTCATACTCTGAGGTTTTAATTCGTGGTTGGTTTGCCGCATCTTTGTGATGGAAATAGCTCTCTTGTCCAGAGCCTCAAGCTTTGTTAGAACTATCACGCCATCCACTACAAATTCCTCTACTCCATGCCTTGAGTATCCTCCTGCCCCAGATGGCATTTCATCCAGTAATATGGATGTGAGCTCGTTCTCCTGGAGCAGATAATTGATCTCTATTATTGCATTTCTCACCTTGTTGCTATCCTCGTCCAGCAAGACATCCAGAGAGGGGAGGGCATCCACAACCACTCTCTTGGCTCCTATATTCTTGGCTGTCATAATAAGGCTCTGGACTAGGTGGTTTATATCAAAGTGTTCCGGAGCAAGCGTGAATCTCTCGTTTGACTCCAAGCCCAGCCGCACGAGGGAGGCATCAAGTATTGCCATTTTCCCCTCTTTCTCCACCTTTGGGATATCCATACCGAACTCTGCCATCTCATGCCTCAGATTCTCTGGTTTCTCCTCAAGGGTCAGATACACCCCTGGTTCCCCCATAAGTGCTCCGTTGTAGATGAATTCCATCCCCAGGATCGTCTTTCCGGTTCCGCTCCCGCCAGTGACAAGTATGGTTCTACCTCTAGGTATGCCCCCCTCCAGCAGTTCGTCCAACCCCTTAATTCCGGTTTTTGCTCTATCAACAGTCATTGATCCTTATTGGGTCACGATAATATTACTTCTTTGGCAATAAAAATGGCTTTAGAGAGCTCCTTCAGATACCCTCTTCCCGTCTCTCTCACCCTCTACCCAAATTTTTAATCCTGGGACTTCAAATCTAATAAATGGAGGTTCAAGATGAACCCAGAAGAAACAATATTAA
>JAOZPI010000069.1 GCA_029932835.1 archaeon
CGATCACTGAGCTCTTTTTCTGGATCACCCTCGCCCCCATATCGCTTAGTATTTTGAGGAAAAATTTGTCCCCCTGCTTTGAGTCAGAGACCAATCCATCTACCTGAACCTCAGAGCCGGTCACAGCAGCCGCACCTAGGATAAAGGCAGCACCAGAGTAGTCCCCTTCAACAGTGTATTTCCTCCTGCGATACGACTGGCCACCGGTTATATCAAAACTCTGGTAGTCATGACTCTCCACAGAGCCTCCAAAGTCCTTGATGATGTCAAGTGTGATGTCCAGATAGGGCCTAGAACTGATGGGTGTTGTTATTTCAATGTGGGTGTCCTCCTCTCGTAAAGGACAGGCGATTAAGAGCCCTGATATATACTGAGAGCTTATATCTCCCCTTATTTTTATATCCCTCCCCTGCATCGGACCACGAACAGAGATTGGAGGCGTACCATTCTTGGATGTGGTTTTTACACCTACCCCGTTTAGAGCATCTAAGAGAGGGCCCATAGGCCTCTTTTGGATAGATTCGTCTCCTGTGAGTATCACCCGGTTATTACAGAGAGAAAAGACAGATGTCATGATCCTCAGAGTGGTGCCACTATTCCCCACATCTACAAGGCGTGGAGCCCTGATAATTCCCTTATTTCCCACCACAAAGAGCTCGGTCTCTTTGACGTCTACGCGAGCTCCAGCCAAACGCATAGCACCTATTGTGGCAAAGGGGTCAGCAGAGAGAAGGGGGTTTTTCACTTCCACAGATCCATCGCTCAAACCCGCCAGTATTATGGCCCTGTGTGTATAGCTCTTACTCGGGGGGGAGGAAACAACACCACCAAAAGCTGGTGTTTTTGAGACCAGCAATTCCATAGACTATCTTGAAGCTCTGTAGAAAAAAGTATTTAAAGTGTGTCAGAAGGATCTTGTATGGTTTTTATTCTTTAATTTCATAAATTAAGCAAGTTTTAATCAAAGAATAATAAAACTGATGAAAAATGGAAGCATATCCCGGTGATCCGTACGCCTATATGCCCGCTGGAGGCGGGAAGGGAAGATTCCGCAGCATGGAGGGGATCCTGCCCTTGATCCTCCTGATTGTGATTGCATTCTTTGTATTGCAGTGGTTGGGACGTATTCCTTGTATTATACCAATTGGATGTGGCGGTGAAGCAAACGTAGTAGTGATTGGAACCCCCTCGCCCGGGATGATATCTGCACTCCAGAGCAAAGAGGCAAGGATGTCCGGGATTCAGTACACTATGAATTACGATCAGAGTTTTATAACCCCTGATATGCTGAAGAACTTTCAGGTAGTGATTCTGCAAGGAGATCCATATTTTGATATGGATACCAGAACTGCGATAAAGGACTATGTGGACAATGGGGGAAGCATTATTGTGGTTGGAGATGCAGGATCAAAGCACCCGAAGTACGCAAATGTAGCAGGGTGGGCATGGCCTAGTGGAGAAGGAATCCCAGTGCCGGCTGAGCTGATTGGAGAGTGGGTAGGCTTCTCTGATGTTACCTATGGGTCTGGAGTGGGTATCCTTAAAGTGGGACACCCAATAGCAAAGGGATTAAAGAAGGTGGGGGTGGAATTCAAAAAGAAGTCAATGGTTTGGAAGGTGGTGTCCAAAGGAAAACTATTGGCAATAGTTGAGACAGCTGAGGGGACGTATCCAGCTATAATAGAGGGAGGAAGCGGCTTTGGGAAGGTCATATACTTCGCCTATGACCCAGGGCAGACCCCTGGAGTATTGCTGACAACAGTCAAATATCTAGCGGGGATTTAATTCCCCCCTGTTTTTTATTTCTTCTGGAGATAGATGTAAGCATAGCAAAGGCTATTCAAGATGAGAACGGTGATTATTGTCATTCTGCTTGTTGCTTTGATGGTGCTGATTGCCATAGGCCTTATCACAAGAGTGGAGTTGAGGCGTGAGGATAATGAGGAGACAGGCACCATCACTGTGGTCACTATTGGGAGCCCTTCATCAGACACACTAGAAGCCCTCTCGAGCAAAGAGGCAAGGATGTCCGGGATTCAGTACACTATGAATTACGATCAGAGTTTTATAACCCCTGATATGCTGAAGAACTTTCAGGTAGTGATTCTGCAAGGAGATCCATATTTTGATATGGATACCAGAACTGCGATAAAGGACTATGTGGACAATGGGGGAAGCATTATTGTGGTTGGAGATGCAGGATCAAAGCACCCGAAGTACGCAAATGTAGCAGGGTGGGCATGGCCTAGTGGAGAAGGAATCCCAGTGCCGGCTGAGCTGATTGGAGAGTGGGTAGGCTTCTCTGATGTTACCTATGGGTCTGGAGTGGGTATCCTTAAAGTGGGACACCCAATAGCAAAGGGATTAAAGAAGGTGGGGGTGGAATTCAAAAAGAAGTCAATGGTTTGGAAGGTGGTGTCCAAAGGAAAACTATTGGCAATAGTTGAGACAGCTGAGGGGACGTATCCAGCTATAATAGAGGGAGGAAGCGGCTTTGGGAAGGTCATATACTTCGCCTATGACCCAGGGCAGACCCCAAATCTCTTGATCAATAGCATAATATATGCAAGTGGAGGGGAAAACTCCTGAGCGTCAGAAGATGAAAAGGGGATATGTATTGATGGCTTGTGCAGTGGTGATATGCGTTCTTTTTTGGAGCTGGTGGTATATGCTCGGGGGTCTGCCTGCTGGAACAAGGGACAATACGGCAAAGAGTCCTAAAGAGATGTGTATAGAGTTGTGCATGGAAAAGAGGGAGGCAATGGACCTGAGCAGTGGGCCGTGTCTCTCAAATAGAATAGCTCCAGGATGGGTATGTGATGTAGCCCACTCTCCACGACAGAGCGTAGACAACGACCCGGAAAATCAGTGCCCTGCCTATGGAAAAAATGCCACGCATTTTGTTGAGGTGGACCCTGAGTGCAGATTTATAAGAGAGAGGTAGGGTTTGACTAAATCCTTTATCTTTTAGAAAGTGAAGGAAGAGAGATATATAATCGTTGGGATTGACCCTGGAACCACAACAGGGTTGGGTTTTGTGGACATAGATGGAAACATCATCAAGGTCCTGAGTGCAAGAAATCTTGGAGTGAATGAGATAATAACAGAGATATGTGCAGTTGGAACTGCAGCCATAGTCTCAACAGACAAGAGAAGGACTCCTCCCCTGGTGAACAAGGTGTCCAGTGTCTTGGGAGCGCGGCTTTTTACACCAAACTTGGATCTTTCTGTTGAAAAAAAGAGAGAACTGGTCAATAAGTGGAGATGTGGGAACGATCATGAGAGGGACTCTCTAGCTGCAGCAATATATGCCTACTACCACTTTCAGAACAAACTCAGGAGAGTGGAGAAACAGATCAAGGAGAAGACCGATAAAATAAAATGGAGGGTAATAAGGGGGGAGAAAGTTTCTGATATTATCAGCCTGGAAAACGAGGGGAAGGGGGATGAGGAAAAGAGTCGCCTTAGGTCAGAGATCTCTGCTCTTAGAAAGAGAAACAGAGAGCTTGAGGAGGAACTTGAAAACCTCATTGCAACACGCCCAAAACCACCACATCGCATATTAGAACTAGCAGCAAGGGAGGCAAAAAAATTAATGAGAGATCTCTGGAGAGGTAACCTTGTGATTCTGCAGGAGGTGCCATCGCTCAAATTTGCTGATTTGAGGAGAGGGGGGATAAGGAGAGGGGACATAATAGTCTGCAAGAGCAGAGAGAAGGATGGGAGAGGTGTAAGGTTCCTTGAAGATAAGGGCGTGGGATGTATTATAGCTCCGACCAGGATCGAGTCTGTCTTGCCAACGTGCAAACTTCAGGATATTCATATAATTTCGTGGGAGGGGATCCTCTTTGCAAACCCCAAAGAGATCGAAGAAAAGAGCCACGGAAAGAGGGAGATTAATTTGAAGGCACTACAGGAGATTCTACGAGAGTATAGAGAGCAAAGGGATAAGGATTAAGGGTAGAAGGGCGCTGTTTTTG
>JAOZPI010000016.1 GCA_029932835.1 archaeon
CGCGCCGGTGGAAGTCCCTATGGAAAACCCGCCCAGAGCGAATTGGAGGTGTGGATCGTCAACAAAGAAGGAGGCGGCTGTAGACGCATAGGAAAGGAGGAGAGTGGCTCCTGCCCCGGCAGTTGCTGCAGTTAATAAACCTAAAGCAAGACCACCCCAGAACTCGCCGGATTTGAGCATCTGGTTTATTCCGCTCCAGAAGCTCCCCTTCTTCAGTTTCTTGCACTTCTGATCACCGCACCGGCAGTCGTTATCGTAATTGTCCTCGCACAGTTTCGGGGTTGCCAGAGGATCATCAGTTTCTTTCGGAAGCTTTGAGGGATCATCGTACCAGTTCCAGGTTGTTCCGTCAAAAGCACACTTGTATATGGTATCCTTACACCGCATGCTCTCACATTCCCTTTCTTCAGTGCAGAGAAGCTCGTTTGGATTCATCCACTTGTACCCGTTTATCCCTTGGCCCGTTCCGTTTCCCCCTGCCGCGCCCTTGTTCTCTCCTCCCCAGCTCACCTTCCTGCACACTTGAACATTCCCGTCCGAGATCCCTGGAACAGTCCCACCGTCCACATCTTTAACCATCCAACAGGGGGTGTTTTCGTTGCAACTGCAGAGGTCCCCGCTTCCCTCACCCGTTCTGTCCACCAAGCCGTCGCAGTCGTTGTCCCACCCGTCTCCGCATATCTCAAATTCGTTTCTGTACTCCTCTGGCGTGTTCTCTGTGCACCCTATGCAAACAAAGTACTTTTCCTTATCACCGCTGATATACGAGCTTATGCACATCACGTCCTCCTGCGTGATCCTTCCGTCCTTGTTCACATCCGCGCACTTCATATCTATGTCGTCGCTTCCTATCTGCTTTGCCTCAATAAGGCTTATGAGTATCTCGTCCACTTCGTCTATTGTCACATCTCCGTTCAGGTCCCCCGCTATGCCTTGGCAGTTATCCAGATGATAGACCTTCAGGCACCTCCCTGGTATGGGTCGCGGAAGGAGGCTTTTTGGGTTGTCAAGCTCCAGCCCGATGAAATAATTTAGGCAGTCCCGATCCTCTTCATCAACGTCCCCATCCTGATCAAAGTCACAGCTGTTTAGAATCTCTTCAGGCGGTTCAATCCCTTGGGACAGTGCGCCTACGATCTTATCCAGAAGAATGCCGTCGTCGTCCTTTATAAACTTGTCTCCCGTGAGATCGCACTTTAGAGATGTGTCATACTTTGCATCCATACATACCCCACCATTTAGATCCCCATACCATTTTTTTGCGATGACAGTGGTGAGGCACTTTAAGTCATCATCGTCAACATCCCCGTCTAGGTCATAATCAGCGCACTTGCTATACTCCTCCCTCGCCTCAGGCGGCAGGGGCAATATCATATTTTGCATGATCTCCACATCATCTTCATGCAGTCCCTTGTCCCCGTTAAAGTCTCCCTTTCCATCAGCCTCGCAAATTATCGATCCATATGTAATACCGCCTGTAACCGACTCAAAGCAATTTATAAGTTCATTTTCACTTATGGCTGATATCTGGTTCTCAACGTCGTAAACGCATCTTCTTACGTCCTTCATACTCTGGCAGCTCATTCCATTGGATATAGGGCACGTCCCTGACTTTGCTTTTGATATGTCAGCCACATACACCTTGTCTTGTTTCATAAACTCCTGTCCCTCTGCGAATGTTGTGAGGATGTAGATCCCCTCAACAGATGGGGCCACAAACGAGGCTTCATACCTCTTCTCCCTTGCGTTCCATGCGAGGTCTTTGATAGTGCCGTATAAATTCCCCTTGAATACATTCATCTGGGGCAGAGGGGCACCATCAAACTCCGCGTCCACATATGCTGTAAACTCCTCGGAGGTTGTCAGAACCCTTTTGTCTGTACCTATCGTGAGGAGGAGGTTTTTGGAGGCTGAGTCTGATGTGAAATAGGTAACAAAGCTCCCACCGTAAACCCTCCCGTTTTTCCCGACAGCAAGGGAAATCACGGCCCGGTACTCCCCCTTGAAGGGGACGTCAACGGTTGCTTCCCAATAGGTTCCGTTTTCCTGTTTTTGGAGGCCTGTGGTTTCTGATTTGAGGAGGGTGTTTCCGTTTACATAATAAACCGTTATGTTGTTGTCTATCATATCAAATTCACGAGAGCCGTTCAGGAGAATGTCATACTGCAGGGTTATTGGGGGGGTGCGGCTGAAATGAATCGGTATGACGCTCAGGTTCTTGGGGTTCAGAGCAGAGGCGTTTGTCTCTAGGGTTAATAGAAATGTGTCTGTAATATTCTGATAAGTTGCTTGGATAATTACATCATACACGCCCTCCTCTCCTGGAGCCCTCCCCTCAGCGACCCACTTTCCGAACGATAAGGGAATCTGCGATCCTATCAAAAGAAACACAACCAGAGCGACTGCAGGACTCCTTTTCATTTTCAATTACTTAACACTATAAACTTTAAAAACCGTAGCCCTGCGCAGGTTACCGTATGTAATCGGTGGACTCGCTTGTTTTTTCCCTTGCCATCTTCCTGCTCTTTAGCTCCTTCTCAATCTTCTCAATGGACTCGCCGAGTGCCTTATACAGACCAAGGGCGGTTATAGGAGAGATTATTATCTTCTCTATCGGTTTCTGCGTGGTCATGTCCAGAAAGACCAGATGCAGGTGCCCCTCTTTTGCTATCCTCCCCTTATCATCCTTTTTTGCCTTTACTGTGTGGGCCACCACTACCTCGTCCGCGTATATTGGTTTTATCGGCGTTATGGCAAGGTTCTGCTTTATGTTTCGGAGTGTTTGGTTGTCCATGATCTAATTTGGCATTAGCGGAATTTAAATAGAGGCACATGTGGTTAGAGGGAGCCACATCTCCTAAACTCCCAGGAAGAATAGGAGTGTTGGAAGCAGGAGACACCCCATAGCGTGTGTTCTGGAAACCCCAGAGAGCGCTGGTATCAATCCGACCATCATAGAAACCATGGCTATAAGGAGGCCGAACAATCCGGTCATTAGAAAAACCATCGCCACAACGAGGAGAAACCCAAGTGCTGAGATCCTCTGAAAGTTCATTCTCCCGGCAAGCCTTGAAAACATCCTTCCTATCTCCAGATGTATAAAATAGCTGAGCCCCCCGACAACCACCATAACTGCGCACAACATTATCAGCATCCAGATGTCTATCCGGCCAAAGAGCTCCTGTATTATCACGCTGATTCCGCTTCTTGGATTGTTCATGAGATAGACAGCAAAAATAGAGAACATGGCATCTGCGGTGTTCAGCGATGCGACCATAGTCAGAAATTCTCTTATATGGAGCTCCTCAAGTGCTATTTTCGCCCTCTCCTTCATCGCGCGCAGCTCCTGAAATAGAATTCCCACCTGAGACGGGGACATCGCCGGGAGGAGCCCTACAAGGAGGCCTCCAACAGCCCCAAGGAACGAATACCTCCACAGCCCTCGCTCAGACAGCCTGACCTTTGCGTCGTCCTCCTGTGGATAAAACCTTGACCCTGCTTGTATCCCCATTAAAAGCCCGCTTAGTCCGAACAGGCCGGAAAAGAGCGGGAGAAAGACATCAGATGTTGACAGGTTTATATGGAGGCAAGTCCATCCGAGATAACCAGATAGCAAAAACGTAAGGAGTGCCCAGAGGCGCTTTTTCTCTCTCATTATAAGGAAGAAAATAGCGAAAGCCAAGATGGGCACAATCCACATCCTTACTGCCGAATACGCAAGGGGAACGATATAAAAGGCGATTGGAAGGAATGCAAGAGAGATAATAACCCCATAGAGGCTGGCCAGCGCTGTAATCCTGACCGCTTCCATCCCCCGTCCCTCCAGAAGGAGCTTGTGGGACGGCAGAACTGATAGGACAGTTTCTTCGTCCGGAACCCCCAGGAATATAGAGGGTATGAAATCAACAAAACTCTGGGTGGTCGCCATGGCTGTGAGAAAAACCGCAAAGGATAGCGTGTCTATCTTCAGAAGAGGGAAGATCGAGAGCATAATAATTCCTATGTTATTGACATGAAGGCCTGGGAGTAACCCTGCCGCAACCCCCGCTCCAATTCCCAAGAGAAGAAAGAAGATATACTCAAGAATCAAGATGCCTCCTCAGGAGGCGGAAGGAGAAGACATAAAAAGAAAATAAAAAAGCCCCCGTTAGGGGCAAATTTAGGGTTTTTCCCACTTAATACCGACCTTCTTGACCCTTGGCTTCCAGACCTTTGCCGGTAGCCACTCTGGTCTGTTGGCTGGTGCGTCCACTTTCTCTCTAGATCCCTTGAACACATGGACCTTCACCATCCCGTTCTTTCTCTTACCACCACGCTCTCTGAGTTGTATGTCAGTTACTCCATCTGTCGCAGCCTTTAGGGCCGCTTGGTGTGGTCCCTTTCCTGTGTATACGTGGTTTGTGTCTTTACCACCCTTTCTTAAGACATAGTATTTCTTTTCAGCCATTTTTTCCACCGTTTTATTATAAGCACAGCATTTGCGAATTCAAAACATACCTAATGAACCCCCCTCTGTGCTTATTCCTGTATATTTTTAGACTACTGATATAAAAACATAGACTATGCGTTTTTATACCGGAAACAAAAAAACTCTTATGGAGCTTGCCGAGAGGGTGCTGAAACTCAAAGACGAGAAAAACGCAGTGATCCTTGCCCACAACTATCAAGTCCCAGAGATACAAGATGTAGCAGACTTTGTTGGAGATTCTCTGGAATTAGCAAGGATGGCGGTAGGTACGGATGCAGATCTTATCCTCTTTGCTGGTGTTGATTTTATGGCAGAGACAGCCAAGATATTAAACCCGGAAAAGAGGGTTGTAGTCCCAGAAAGGGACGCAAGATGTCCCATGGCTGAAATGCTAGATCTGAAGACCCTGCTGAGGGCAAAGAGGGAACATCCAGACGCGCGTGTTGTCCTCTATGTAAACACCATGGCTGAGGAAAAGGCCGAGGCAGACGCAGTATGCACCTCTGCGAACGCCGACAAGATAGTAAATGCAATGGACTCAGATAAGGTCATATTTGGGCCTGATCAGAACCTTGCTTACTATGTCAAAAAGAGGACAAGCAAGGAAGTGATCCTAGTCCCAGAAAACGGCATGTGTTCTGTACATCACAATATGTCCTTGGAGGAATTATCCAAGGCAAAAGAGCAGCACCCAGACGCTGAGGTGGTCGTCCATCCGGAGTGCATTCCGGAGATTCAAGAAGCTGCAGACAGGATAGCATCCACATCTGGCATGCTCAGGTACTGCTCTGAATCAGACTCGAGGGAATTCATTATAGGGACAGAAAACGGAATGCTCTACCGGTTAAAGAAGGAACTTCCTGAAAAGTCCTTTTATCCTCTTTCAAAAAACGCGATATGCGAGAATATGAAAAAGAACACCCTGGATAAGATATTCACCGCACTACAGAGGGAGGCTCCAGAAATAATGCTACCTGAGGAAGTACAGGGGCGCGCACTCGGAGGAATAGAAAGGATGATGGAGCTTTCCAAAAGGGGGTAAAGATCTCTTTTAAAACCGCTTCGGTTCTTCCCTCCCCCCTTTGCTTTTACCTCTCCTGTCTTCCAATACTGCCCTGTCTTTCCGTAGCTCTTTCTATAGCCAAGTTGTGCGCCCTTATATAATACTCAGAGAAATTGTCCCAGTCAGCAAGCTTTGCCGTCTCCTTAGCCTTTATCCTTTTCTCTACCCTCTCCTCCTTTGAGAGATGAGAATACCAGTACATCAAATCCTTCAAGCTCTTCACCACCTCTTCGTGCCCTCTTCCATCTCTCCTAACTATAAACACGCCCGGCATTCTCTGCTGGTTGGTATTCTCTGATATGAACTTCCCAAACCCTGCCAAGTCTGTGGTTATAGAGGGGACAGCATATGCCGCTGCTTCCAATGGTGTATACCCCCACGGTTCATAGTATGATGGAAAAATCCCAAGATCCATACTCGCAAGCATATCATAGTATTCCATATTCAGAAGGCCGTCGCTGACAGAGACACGTGTTGGATACACAATCACCTTCACCCTGTCGTTACTCCTGTTCAATAATCCCTCTGATTTAAGAGAGTTGAAGATTACGTCATTTTTGCCCACTTGTAGAGCGCATAGCGGGGGTCTCCGATGCTCCGGCTTTTTGAATTTGAGAACCAGCTTTCTCGCATCCCTCAGGAATTCATAGTCAAATACCTCCTGCTTCAGCTCGTTTTCGTGGACTAGAGACGCAAGCGCCCGTCTCTCCAAGTCAGGCATCCGCTCCTCCAAGAACTCATAGATCTGTTTGTACCGGCTGAGGTTTTCCAAGACCTCTACGTTGTATTTTCTCACCCCCCTGTCAAACACGAAAAAGAAGACAAAGATGTCTTTGGGATATCCCTCTTCCTTCAGGATCTTGTTCAACCATCCGAGGGAATGGATAAACACATCATAGCCCTTTGTATGGAACTCGTATCTTCCAGAGATAAAAAAGAGGAGGGCCTCTTCTGTGTCAACTCCATAATACGGCAGGAAATATGCCTCCAGGAACAGCTTTACCCTCTCCTTGAAGCTTTCGTGGAGGACCAGTACATCTTCTATTGTTGGGTACCTCCCGTTGTTTATCCCATTTGGCGTTATCACATCCGCTTTTCTCCCCAGTATATACTCGCACTCCTCACTTGTAATCTCACTTACTGCAGTTACCACGTCTGCCGAATTTGCGGAGACCCTCTCAAGATGGTGCTCTGTTACCGTTTGATCCCCATAGCCATACTCCCGCCGCTCTCCGACAGTCTTCCCCTCCCTCAGCCTTTTTTTGATTTCATTTATGAGGTCTTCATTTCCGCTCGCAATCTCCCTCCCCAGCTTTGTGGAATGGGCTGTAGCAACCAGCCCTATGTTAAGGTTTTTCCTTCTTGCATCCATGAGGAAAATCCCGGGAGATCCGGAGATGTGCTCATGAAAAACCCCTCTCTTGTTTTTAAACCCAGGAGACTTGAGAATCTCTTCCATAAGCATACTGATCGCCTTGGACAGGACTATTCTCTTGTTGTATTCTCTCCCACTTTTTTTGCAGTCTATCTTGTATTCTGATACAAGCTGCCTTTTGATGGTCCTCAGTTCTCTCATATAATCCCTAAAGTCAACCAATATGGTCTTTGGAGTGCTATCTATCAGCCATCTTCCATAATGGCACTGAATATTCTGGCTTTCTAAATAGTTAAAGGCATCCCTCATCTCAATTGGCACTCCCTCCTCCCTAAAGCTCGCCTTTGCATACCTCGGATAGTAAGGACCTATCATATAATAATTGTCACCATAATACCTTATCATATTCCCTGCCTTTGTAGTCAGAACCGTGTGCACACCGCCGATCGGATTGACTACCTCATAGGCACACTCAAAGCAAAAAGAGGCTTCAGGCTTCATATTATTATTTAGATCCTCTCTGGTAAAAAGGTTTGCATAGGATTGATTTTTATTTTACAACAAAAAAGCATAGTAACCATGAAGGCTCAAATAAGGCGAGATTCACTTCTCGGAAGGGTCTCGATAATTGCTGAGGGGAGGAACAAGAGACCACACGAGGATAGCAGGGTGGTTGTGAGGGAAAAGAAGATATGCTTCTTTTGTCCTGGAAATGAGGCTTTGACTCCTCCCACAATTTCTCGATTCCCTAGCTCCGGCCAGTGGCAGATCCGCGTCTTTAGAAACAAATTTCCTGCATTAGAGCCTCCTCTGGGGGATCACGAGATCATAGTTGAAACAGAACACCACGAGAAAAGCCTTGAGGATCTTTCTACAGACCGCATAGTCCATGTTTTTCAGATGTGGAAGGAAAGAGCGGAGGTCCTCAGCCAAAAGTACAAACATGTTTCAATTTTTAAGAATTTTGGACCAGAGGCCGGTGCCTCTCTCCACCACTCCCACTCGCAGATCATAGCCAGCAATTTCACCCCGCCTCTTCTGGGATTGGAAGCGAGCTCGTCACAGAAATACCACCACAGAGAAGGCTCGTGCCCTTGGTGCGACAAGCTGAAACTGGCGGACTTGGAGGGAAGGGTCGGCCTGACGGATAGCAGAGCAGTTTCAATCACTCCAGAGGCTCCGCGATTCCCATACGAGGTGTGGATAGTGCCAAAAAAACATATTCCAACCCTCTCCAATCTAAAAAACCCGGATTTGAGGTCAATGGCTTCTCTCCTCAAGAAGATTCTCCTGCGTCTTAAGGCCCTCGGTTCGGTTTCCTACAATATGGTGCTGCACTCAGCTCCTCCAGGAGCAGAGGAGTATATGCACTTTCACATAGAAATCCTGCCACGGATAGGAAAGCACGCGGCCTATGAGCTGGGCGAAGGGGTCTATATAGTTTCAGTCTCTCCAGAAGAGGCTGCGGATTTTTATCAGGGATAGCTCTCGCAAAGTCCAAGCTGGCAAATATTTTTATTCAGGGAGCCGTTATTATCCTCACAATGGAATACAAGAGAGGTTCCTCCGCCCTTGCTCTGCTTATCGGTATTGTTGTTTTTATTGTTTTGAACGCTATTCTTGGCCTGTTTACTCCTATTTGTATATCCCTCCCCCCAACTTCAACCTGCTTTACCCTCCAGCAGATGCAGGGACTTATGCAGGCTTTTATGCTGTCTGAGGGATACACTCCAGGCAGCTCTCCCTCCACAGGGTTCATGCCAACCGCTCCCCCAACCACACTTTCAGGAGCTCCTATGCTCCAGTACGACCTCACCCTCTTCTCTGCTCTTGCTGGGTCCTCCCTTATAGCACTTACTCCCCTCTTTCTGCCAGGCTCATTGGGAATAGCGATTAGCCCTCTGGGTATAATACTAGCTATTATCCCACCTATTATCGCCGGCTCTTTGGCTGGTATTATAGGTCGCGGGTCTGCAGGAAATGGCTTTAAATTGGGGGCCTCCTCTGTTCTCCTTGGATACTATGCCTCTCTGGTTATCTTTTTCATCTACTCCCTCGTGTCGTTTGGTTCTCTTATGAGTGGCGGCCTCACCTCTGACATCCTCTTGCCCTTGTTTGGTGTCATACTAATGATACCTATCATACTCGCAATAGTCGGAGGAGTGGGAGGGGCCATCCTCTCTGCCATTTTAGCGACTCCAGCCTCATCACAGCCCCAACAACCACAGATAGTAGTCCAGCAGGTCCAGCCTCTCCAGCCTGTCCAGCCTAAGCCACCTGCCTCTCCCTCACAGTCTTCACCACTTCCGCAACAAGCCTCAGCTGTGCCCCCTTCCCCTACCCCGACTCCACAGAAAACTCCCAAGCCTAGGTCCACTAAAACTGCAAAAATAATATGCCCTGCCTGTGGAGCTGAAAACCCGCCGACAAATACCTTTTGTGATTCCTGTGGAACCCGTCTGAAGTCCTAATCAGATAGGTCAATACCCTTCTTCCAATCAAACAACTCTCCCTCCCTGGTATCTCCCGTTGTACTTCTCTGTCTCGCCCCTTATCTCTTCAAAAACTATCTGTGCTATCCTGGCTCCCCTCTCAACACCGAAGTCGTGGGATGATATATTTTTCAGCCCAAATGTCAATCTCCCGTGATACCCAGGATCTACGATGGCGTTGAAGGTAGAAGCCCCACACCTAAAAACTGAGCTCCTATTCTCTACTCTGGCCATCAGATTTGGTGGAATATTAACAACCTCCATGGTTTCTATCAATATGTACTCCCCTGGTTTGAGGAGCACCCTTTCTTCCAAAATCTCTTCCACCTCCGGAAGTTTTCTTTCTTCCCTTCCAATATAACTTGGCCCCACAGTGTTATAAAACCTACCTATCCTTAAATCATAACCTGCTCCAGTAAAGCCCTTCTCATCAAAGTTCTCCAGAATTTTGTCCCTTCTTACCAGTTTTTCTATCTCTCCCCTTCCAAGAATCATCCTCCGTACCTTCTCTCCGTTTTGTTAAACATCTTTATAGCATCTAGGAGGTCATCTTTTGTGAATTCTGGAAAGAGTTTTTCTGAGAAGTAGATTTCACTATACGCTGACTGCCATAGAAGGAAATTGCTGAGGCGTCTCTCGGCGGTTCTTATTATCAGATCTGGTGGCCGTTTTATATCCAAAAATTTCTCTAGACTCTCCTCTGTAATCTCAATTCCCTCCTCAACAACCCTCCTTACAGCCCGTATTATTTCATCTCTCCCCGAGTAATTTAAGCACAGATTGAGCTGTCTCTTTGCAAAATTCTTTGTCTTTTCTTCTATTTCTCTCAGGAGAGACAACAAACTCTTTGGGAACGCAGTCAGGTCTCCCGCAAAGGTTATCTTGACTTCCTGTCTTTCCACATCCCCGGATTTTAAAGCCTCTTCTGCGTACTTCTCATAGAGTGCCGAGAGCTGGTTTATCTCTTCCCTTTTCCTCTTACTCAGATTTTCCTTTGAGAGAGAATACGCGGTGATCTCCTTAACCCCCATCTCATAGCACCAGTTAATAAAATTCTTAAAGACTTTCAAACCCGCAGAGTGTCCCTCCCACGCCCGCAGTCCTCTCTTCTTCGCCCACCTCCTATTCCCATCTGGTATTAGTGCGATGTGTCTGGGTATTCTCATTCTCTCCTTTTTAATTCCAGAGTAATTAAAAATAATAAGAAGAAAATGAAAACAATTCTTGCTTATTCTGGAGGGCTGGACACCTCTGTTGCTATAAAATGGTTGCAGGAGAGGTATAACTCAGAGGTCGTTACCCTGACTCTTGAGCTGGGGCAGGGGGTTGAGGACTTGAAAGCGATAGAGGAAAAGGCAAAAAAACTGGGGGCAGTGGCCACATATTCAATAGACGCTCGTGATACCTTTTTTAATGATTACATAACCAAGGCAATAAAGGCTAATGGTTTGTATGAGGGGAAGTACCCTCTTGGAACTGCAATTGGCAGGCCGCTCATTGCAAAGTATCTGGTTGAGATTGCAGAGAAAGAAGGGGCTGATGCCGTGGCCCATGGATCCACCGGGAAAGGAAACGATCAGGTACGCTTTGATGTCTCTGTCCGGTCTCTAAATCCCGCTCTCAAGATAATAGCACCCGTTCGGGAGAAGTGGATGCCGAGAGAAGAAGAAATAGAATACGCCAAAAAACATGGGATTCCTGTGCCTGTAACAAAAAAGAGCCCTTACTCCACTGATGAGAATCTGTGGACTAGAAGTATAGAGGCAGGCCCGCTAGAAGATCCAATGAAAGAACCACCTGATGATGCCTTCACCCTTACAACAAATCCAAGCTTGGCGCCAGATGAGCCAGAGTATATAACGATAGGGTTTGAGAAGGGAGTTCCAATTTCACTAAACGGCAAGAGGATGAAGGGAGTAGAGCTGGTTTCAAGGTTGGTTGAAATTGGGGGAAAGCATGGCGTTGGCAGGATTGACATGATAGAAGACAGACTGGTCGGTATAAAGAGCCGGGAGGTGTATGAATGTCCGGCCTCTGTGATCCTTATAGAGGCCCATCGGGATCTGGAATCTCTTGTTTTTACCAGAGAGCAGAGGTTGTTCAAAGAAATTATAGACTCAAAATGGGCACAGATGACCTATTTTGGGCTGTGGTTTGAGCCATTAATGCAGAATCTCAACGCCTTCATTGATTCAACACAGGAGGTTGTCAGTGGGACAGTGAGAATGCGTCTCTTCAAGGGCACGGCGGTTGTTGTTGGCCGGGAGTCCCCCTACTCCCTCTATGATGTCGGCTTGGCGACCTATGACAAGAGCGACGTGTTTGATCACAAATCTGCCGAGGGTTTCATAAAATTATGGGGGCTTCCATCGGAGATTGTAGCAAAAAGAAGAACCCACTAGGGTTCAAAATCCAGAGAGGGTTGTCTGCCTCCCCATCCCCTTTAATTCATCTTCTCCATATCCCAGGGCCTCCAATATTCTCATAACGGCAGGGAGGACTTGATTGTTTATGTAATACTCTGCGTCATAGTCGTTCTCCTTTACAAATCCAACCATCTCCGCCTTATCGCTTATAGAGTTGCCCTTTGTTGTTATTATGTATTGGATAACATCTCCCGGAACTATCCTTTTTCCTCTCTTCTGTGCCTTTCTAGCAGCCTGCACATGCGGCCCCACATTTTCATATTCTCCCAACGGCTTTGTAATCTGCGTGTAGATCACAAGATCCTTTAACGGCGTTCTCCTTTCCCGGAGCTCTCTGATAACGCTCTTGACTATCTCTGCTGCTTTTTTCGGATTTTTCTCCCAGAGGATAGTGTGCAAGACCTTCTCCTGTGTTTTCTTTGCTATTGGAGCCCAGTCCCTCCGCTTTGTCTCCAATCCCTTTACAGTCAGCCTCTTTTCTGGATCTATTAGCGCGTAGCGCTTCTTTGTGACGAACACCCCACGGGTATAGAAGCCCTCAAACTCCAGCTCCATAGCAGGGGGGAGGCGCTTGTTTATCTTTTCCAAAAACTCTCGTTTTACCCTTTTCACCTCTTCTTCGGTAATATCCCCCGGAATGGCAAGCATCAAACTATCGGTGTCCCCATAGACCACCTTAAACCCCTCCTCCTCAGCTGCTTTTATAGTATTCTTTATATATTCCCTCCCCCATGCAGCGACAGCACTAGCACAGTCGTTGTTATACCACCGCGCGCGGGAAAACCCCATATACCCATACGCGCTGTTTGCTAGTATCTTCAGGGCTTTCTGTCTGGCATCAAGGCTTTTGATCTTGGTCGCACTCCCCCCGCTCTCCTTTAACCTCTTTAGTTCCAGTTTCACTTTGATCCTGCTCTTCAGTATATTGTCCAGAAGTTCGGGGATAAGGCCCCTCCTCCTCTTACAGAAGCGAATTCCATTTGGAGAGACATGCCCGTCTGTCTTACAGCACTCGCAATTAATTGTGGACGGGTCTATATTATGTGATATTATTATCGAGGGATACAGAGAGCGAAAGTCAAAGACCAAGATATTATCGTGTATCCCCCTCACTGGATCCACCACATAAGCTCCCTCATATGTGTCCATCCTCCTGCTTGCATATTCCCTATCGCTCGGTTTTGGAGGAACAAGGATCCCCTTTTTGTGTGCTATCCTCATCAGGAGCCATTCAATTGCGTTTCCACTTCCCATCCGCGAGGCTTCAAATAGGGGCTGTCCTATGAGTTGTGAGAGCTCGTACTCGGTTGGCAATACCTCCATAGCTATCCTAAGCCCTGACTCGGCGTCAGCCATTGAGTAGGAAAACAGCTCCTCTAGATTCTCTCCCTTTTCCCACCACTCTCCGATCTTCTCCACGTCTATATCCAGCTTTTCTTCGTCAAATAGTGCTAGGTGGACGTCTTCCAGTGTGTATCTGGGCAGGTTGAACATGCGCCTGCACACAGGGTATAAATCTACATGTGGTCTTCCTATCACTCTTGCTCCCATATTCATCCCCCTGCGCTCCATCTTTACCTCATAATCCCTTGCTCCCAGAGAAAAGGGCACACCCAGCTCGCCGCATCTTTCCTTCAGAACCTCAAAGTCAAAGTTATCCCCGTTGTAGGTAACAATAATGTCTATCCCCTGCTTTTTTACCGTCTCTATGAATGCCCTTATCATCGCGGCTTCATCCTCAACCTTCTCAACAAAATCCAGCTTTGGTTTGTATTTGTAGTTCCACACCCTTCTCATTCCCTTGTTATCCTTGTAACTAATCATTATCGGTATGTTCTTATCCCCCTCCTGAATTGTTTCTATATCAAAAGATGCTATCCTCAGCGTTTTGTTGTCAGCCCCCTCCATCGGCACTATCCCCGCGTCTATTATATACCTCTGAGTGAAGCGTATGTCGTCCTCTCTCGTCTCTTTGCATTCTCCCAAATCTCGCACTCTGTTTCTGAGCTCTGCCACATCTCTTGGATGCCTTACTGATATCCTAACGACCTCAATTTCGTCACGCAGATCGACCCTCTTCACAATATCCAAAGACGATATATTATGAAACTCCTCCCCCTTTATCTCCTCCAGCAGTGCATCTGCGCTCCCCACAGGAACAGCATAGAAATATGGCCTAAAATTTCGTACTTCTTTTAACTTTTTATCCCCCTCCCCTTCCGGCCGATAGAAGAGCTCTATTACTGGTTCTTCCCCCTCAGTCCGGTAATTTGCATCTAGAAATACTTCCATCTCAGCCAGCCCTATTTTTATTGGATATAACATAAAAGGTATGAGAAGAAGGGAATGAGACACGAAGACAGAGAGAGAGAAAAAAAGCCAAAGAGAAAAAATGAGCTTCAGCAGCAGCTAGAGCTTGTCAGCAGTCTGATAGAGGAGGTAAGGACTATAGATTCTGAAATAGACCTGATAAAACAGAAAATGAATCTGGTAATACGAGAGATAAATGTCCTAAAGCGTGTTGTTCTCTCAGAAAAAAAAGCGATTGCAGAGCTGGAAACTGAAGAGAGCCAAGACCGAAGCAGGCTTGAGAGCCTTGTGAACATCATAAGGGAAATGAGGGGAATGCCCCCCCCGGAGGAGACCAAACCAT
>JAOZPI010000017.1 GCA_029932835.1 archaeon
TCTGCATAACCCAACTCCTGCGCCTCCCTGAGGGCTGTCTCTAGATCCATATCCCCCTTTGACATTTTCGTTAGGATGTAGTTGGTAGTACCATTCAGTATTCCCTCAATACTGATCACCTCGTCAACCTGAATACACTCCCTGACTAGGTTCATTATCGGCATTCCCCCGCCAGCCGCCGCCTCGTAGAGAAACCACAGCCTCTTTTCCTCCGCCAGAGACCGCAGCTCAGAGAAGTGGTACGCAACAGCGCATTTATCAGAACTAACAACGTGCTTCCCAGAGATTAAAGATGTTTTAATTATGCTTCCCCCTGGTTCTCCGCTCTTTATGCTGCTTGGGACAACCTCAATAACCACATCAGCTTGGGTGTTTTCTATCATTTTGTTTGAATCGATGGGCTTCCATTGCGGAAGTTGAGAGAGTTCATTGGTTGTTTTGGTCTTTAACGCGGATTTTAGGTCCACCCCTGCCACATCTATTAAACAACCATCGCGCTCTCCAATTCCAACAACAAGGAACCTGATCCCATGCTTCTTTTGTATATACGCGTCCTTCTCCAAGAGAACCTCAGCAAATCCCCTTCCGATGACACCAAATCCTGTCAAGAGCAGGCGAACTGTTTTCATGTTTTATGTTTCTATAGAGGTTATGAGGAGGAGATGCTTTTCCTTAGCGATCTCTTCCATTTTTTTCATTGCATCATCGAGAGCCTTTTGGCTCTTCGCGCTTATTTTTATAAAAGCAGAGGATGGGTCTCTCAGGCTCTTTAGGCTTATATTGAGCGATCTTATGATAACGTCGCCACCCCATATCCGGTAGAGCGTGTCCCTGATGTCTGTGTCTATTATGTGCCCGATAAGCAAGAACTCATTACTACGCTGAGCCTCCCACGTCCCACCGATACGCTTTTCGAGTACTTCTATTCCAAGATCTTCAAGACCCTTTAAGACCCCTGCAAAATCTTCTTGTGTAGCCTGAAACTGAATGACGACAGGGACATATCCCTCCCTTTTTACCTCTCTGATATGGTTTACTGAGAATAGATTACCATTATTCTGGGCTATTACATCCAAGACTCTTGAGAGTTCTCCTGGCTTGTCCAAAAGATTTAACTTAATCTTGCAGTCTTCCATCTTAATCAAGAGTCTCTTTAGCTATTGTATGGAGAGTGTTGCTTATAGGTTTCATCTTTTGATAGAGCTCTAGCCTTGATCATCCACAGATCTAAGCCTTAATATACGCAATGCCAAATGTGCTGCATTTTGGGCATTGTCTATACCGACACACGCCACTGGGACTCCCTTTGGCATCTGAGCAATTGAGAGAAGTGCGTCAAGGCCACCCAACTTTGAGGAAACAGGAACACCTATCACCGGTTTTTCCGTCTTTGAAGCCACAACCCCAGGAAGTGCTGCCGAGAGTCCAGCTATGCATATAAACACGTCTGCCTTGCTTCTTTGTACTATTTTATCTAACCTCTTGGGCTCACGATGAGCAGAGCAGTAGTCAGTAGTATATTTAATCCCAGCCTCCCTTAGAACCCTCTCAGCCTTCTCAACTACACCCTTATCTGATTTGGAGCCTGCAATTATATGTATTTCCACCTTTTATTAGACGCCCTTATTTATTCTATATTTTCATAAAAATACAGCGAATCAGTGAGGTAGGAGAATGGAAAGAGCGGAGGACATTAGAAACAGAATAGAGAAGTATCTCAAGAGAGCAGACCCTCTCTTTCGCAGAATGAAAAGGGCGAAGGGGAGAAAATCTGAAAGAGTGTATGACATGGCAATGCGATATTATGAGGATGCAAAGCATTTTTATGAGAAGGGGGAATATGTAAACGCCTTGGCATCCCTCGAATACGCAGAGGGGTGGATGGATGCTGGAAAAGAACTAGGGCTTCTTCTTTAGGAGGTGTGCCATGTCCTCCAGGCCTTCCAGCTTAAGGACATCTTCTATGAACTCCTCCTTGGGGGGTTTTATGCGATACTTTTTGAATAGGTCTTCCTTTTTGAGACCGGTCTTCTTCAACTCCTCGTCAATCAGCTCATCACGTGCTTCGAGCTTTGTGATTCCCTCCTCCACAATCTTCTTAATGCGCTTTGTATCCCCTGCTTTCTTCGCTGCCTGTATGTTTGCTTGTAGTTCGCTTATTAGCTTCCTCTCTGCCTCCAGTCTTTGATCCAGCAGGGCTCGTATCTTATCTCCTATTATCTTTTCTATCTTTTCTTGTTGGAGAGGGCCCTCCGACGCCTTGCTGTTTATTCTTTCCACCACGCCCATTGTCTGTTTGTTCTCTGACAGAGGCACTGCCAAGGGGGGCTTTCCCTTTCTGTAGATCACTACCTTCTTTCTCAGAGAGAGGAAGAAGAGGGTGAGGTGATAGGAGAGAAGGAGAAGAAAGAGCACTCCTATTGTTGATGATAGCCAATTGGCGTCAAGATCCAAGGCCAGACCAGCATCGTTCAACTCCCGTAGGATCTGCCCTATTATCATGTGAACAACATCCAGATAAAAGAACAAGGCAGCTGTAATCCCAGCCAAAATAGCCTCTTTGAGGTGAGTGTAACTTAGGATACGGGAAAACTCAGCAGATGCGATATCTTGGTATTTTATTATTTTCTCTGCTGGAGGGAATTTTCGCTTTATTATCAACGAGTCTTCATCATCCTCAAGGGTATAGAGGGTTGTTTTTAGTAACAAGCTGCTAGTGGTATCAGGGGCGTTGAGGTTTTGATCCAATTTGGGCGGTATATCCAAGTTGAGGGGATACAATATATTAATTGTTTGAATTAAAAAACTTCGCTGTTGTTAGGGCCTAAGAAGGGTTGCGAAGCTCTTTCATGTGTCTGATGCGCTTCTCTACAAGCTCTTGGGTTCCTATATCACGGCGATGTTCTAGGGGGCCCTTTACATAGGGGATCGCAGACTCTGCAATCTCTTCTGCTTTCTCTATGGTAGGAGCCACTCCAGTAAGGGAAATAGCTCTGGATGATGTTGTGAATATCTTGCCCCCTTCCTCTGAAACAGAGGCGTAGTGAAGACGCGCTCCCACCTGTTTTACTGCAGCCTCATCAACTATGATTTCAGCGCCCTTCTCTGGGTTTATCGGGTAGCCACTCGGAACCAGATACTTGCACACGGTTGCCTGATCAATGAAATGGAAATCCGCACTCTTTAATCCCCCGTTTATCATCGTTTCCATCACTTCAACAAAATTCCCTTCAAAGATAGAAAGCACATTCATAGCCTCCGGATCCCCAAAACGGGCATTAAATTCTATAACTTTTATGCCGTCTGCAGTTGCTATAAACTGTCCGTAGAGAACCCCTTTATACGCGTCTCCTGTATCCTTATAAAGAGCTCTTACTGTTTTTCTCATAATGTCTATTGCGAATTCATAGTCAGCCTTTTTCAAGAACGGGAGTATATACCCCCTATTAGAATATGAGCCCATCCCTCCTGTGTTGGGCCCTCTATCCCCCTCATATGCCCTTTTGTGGTCCTGAACCATCGGCATTCCCACGATTTCCTCAGGCGAGACAAATGCCTGGAGAGTGAACTCCTCTCCTACGAGCCGCTCTTCCATTACAACCTTGTTTATCGTTCCAACACCTTTTCTTATTATTTCCTTTGCATATTCCCTGACTTCTTCTTTGTTTTTGAGGTGCTCCCTCATTATCTTTACCCCCTTCCCCCCAGTAAGGCCTGCAGGTTTGACAGCCACTTCCATATCCATTCCACTTACAAACTCATCCACTTCTGCCTCCGTCTCCAAAACAGAGAACTTCGGCAGCCCAGGTATTTTGTATCTCTCCATGAGCCCCCTCGTGAATGCCTTGTCCGTTTCAAGTCTTGCAGCACTCTTGTTCGGACTAGAGACTTGTATCTCCCTTTTCTCAAGTGCATCAACAACTCCTGCTTCCAAAGGCGCCTCCGGGCCGACTATAGCCAGATCTATCGCGTGCTCCCCTGCCCACTTGCTTACGGCCGAAGCATCCAAGATATCCCCCAGAGCGTAGTCCTTGCATAGCCTAGAGATACCGGGATTTTTTCTGGACATATAGGCATAGAGATCTACGTCCTGGGTACAGATTGCTTCTGCTATTGCATGCTCTCTTGCCCCGTTTCCAACAAGAAGAATTCTCATTTTCATCACCTATTTTTTGCTTATGCGTACTGCCTCTTTTCTAGCTCTTAATTGAGCCATTCTTCTCTCCTGTAATTCCTTTAATTTGGCCTTTCTGGCAAGGAGAGGCTTAACATATCTCTCATCTACCCACTTCTTCCATTGGCTATAAAGATCATTATAGTCTATTCTTTTGCTTCCGGACTTTGCCTCCTCCTCCATAAGCTGCATCTTGTTGTGTATCGGAACAGTGTATTGGCTCTCGAGGATTAGAGGAATATCGTACTTCCTCTTTACTTCCACTAGATAGCTTTTTGTTTTTGCTCTCAGGTTTATTTCTTCCCATATGGTCTGAAAATCTATCCCCCTCATTTTCATTATCTTCTCGAAGATTTCACTCTCCTTGGTAGTTTCATAGACCTTTTCGTCTGTGTAAAGCTTGTTCAAAGTCCATTCGTCTGTGTTTGCGGAATAGGAGAGAATGTCCTCAAATCCGTTTTCCATATAAGGATCGTGCTCCCAGTGCTTCTTGACCTCTGTGACCTGCACAACTCGACGGTGCTTGGTAAGAGACCCCTGGAACCTGATCGGTGCACAAACTATCACCAGATCTGTTGCCTTAAAAGAGGTGGTCGGTACATCTAAGTCGTTGACTATCCTGTCCCACACAGAATAAGCACTTTCTCCATGGATGGTCCCCATAACCACATTACCAACTGCTCCAACTCGCATTGCCTCATATAGAACTCTGGCCTCTGTTGATCTCACCTCGCCTACTATGAGAACAGAATCCCCCAGCCGTAGGGCTGTTCTCAGGGCCTCCTCTGGAGCAACCTCACTTTCTGTCTGGGAGGACTGTATAACAGAGCGGGTTTTGAGGCGCTGTATAGTAAATCCAAGGTTTTTCATGTAATCCACAGGCAGTTCAAGTGTGTCTTCCTGTGTGAGTATCCTTAAATTCTGCGGAATTTCAAGGATGAGGGCGTTTAATAGGGAGGTTTTACCAGAGCCTCGTGATCCTGTTACAATGGTAGATGCCTGCGCGTCTATAAAGAAGGAAAGAAGACCAGCACCTAGAGGGGAGAGCATTTTTACATCCAGAAATTGGGGAAGTGTCCATGGTGTTTCTTTGTGCCTTCTAAGAGCCATGGCGATTCCATTCGGGCTCAGAGGTTTTCCAATAACACATATCCTAGAGGACAGGATACTGAGATCCATGTCCAATACAGGGTGCGATTCATCAAATGGTCTCCCAGAGATCGCCCTGAATTTGGATATGATACTTCTGGCCTCATCCAGAGTATAAACAATGTTGGTTTCACACTGCCCATAGTCTCCCTGGACCAAGTACACCGGATAGCGACCTATTGGGGCGTCAATATAGATATCTGTTACTCTATCATCAGATAGGACTATCTCAAGAAGGCCGAATCCAACAGTGTAGCGTGCTACAATCTTGGAGAGTTTTTGGATCTCCTTATAGTCTATCTTTATATTATTCTGCTCTGCGATATCGGATATGGTTCCCTCGTATATTCTCTCAAAATAGCGACGCGTCTCGGTAGGATCCTCAAATTCTATCCCTTCTATCTTCTGTTTTGAGACTATCTCTTTTGTCTTGTTCAATAGGAAGTATTGATCTGGTGGGAGAGAGTACTCAGGGGGGTAAAGATAGTACAGATAAGCTAGTTTTTCTGGGTGCTTGTATATCTCTACCTCGGAATCTCCAAGTTTATAGGAATCGATGAGTTCCACTCCCTTTGGAGCTCCAGTTTCCAAGCGAGTTCTAATAAAAGAGGGCTTTATGGCACTTTCGAAAAGAGTACGATAGATTCCGCGACCGGCGGGGAGTTTATGGAGCTTTGAGAGGATCAGATTTGCCTTTTTTATGAGGGTGGTGCTCTCAAGAAGGGTCTTTATCTCCAGAAGGGTTTTCAAGTAGGGTTGCAGACACTTTTGGTAATCTCCTCCTCCAGCTCCCGCCTTTGCACCCTCCTTTTCTATCTCCTGCTTTACACTGAAATATGCGGCAACAGGATCAGTTCTGATGAGATTGTGAACCAGATTTGTAACATAATCGCTGCGCTCTGGAATATATTTATCACAACCTGCCCCCCCAAGGTGACTGGGAGCCCATATCCTCTCAGAGGTAAGCCTTGCAAGAATCTGCGCTATCTCTTTCAGCATAGCTGTTTGCTTTTCATCGTACAATCTCTCGTAAAATTCCTCCAAGGTGACCGTGTCAACGTCCGGGTGGTCAACCAATTTGTCTATGGTCCTAGCCATACACTGCGGGTAGTCAGAAATTGATGCACCGTATATGCAATTTCTGCAATTCACTATGAGGTCTTTTCTCCCCTCACTCCGCTTTACCATCGCACCACAGGTCTTGAGCATATCCAGGGTTTCGGCCATCTCTTATTTAATTTGATGTGACTTAAAAATAAAGCAAGAGAGGGACAGAGGTGGCTAAATATCGAGGGGGAGGGGGAACAAAGGAAAGGATATGGAAAAGAGTCAAGGGATTAGAAGTTGTTAAGAGGGTGAAAAAAGCCCTCAATGCTGGGGCATTGGATAATGCTATCTTGTTTGTCCTCTTCTTTTTGGTTATCTTCTTAGTGTTTGTGTACGTTTTAAATCCACTGTTCTCTGGAGTGTGGGAGAGCATTGCGGCTTTTCATGCAGAGGGCGCACACAAAATTTTGGATTTTCTTGGAGAAGAAAGCTATGCGAATGGGAATATTTTAATCGCTCCGGTTGGGGGAACCCCCATAAGATTCGTAGTATCGCAACTGTGTTCTGGGGATGTTGAGGTAGCAGTGTTAGCGGCACTTATCTTAGCCACAATCAGTATTCCCCTGTTCTGGAGGCTCGTAGGCGCTGTATTTGGAGCCATCGTGATAATAGCCTTAAATCCCTTCCGCATAGCACTGACTATTTACATAACCGCTTCAGTAGGGCTTGAAGCCGGGGACTTTTACCACAGCGTTATCTTTCGCTTATTCTTGTTCTTTGTTCTTCTATTATACTACTTTATATGGTTCCGATTAGTGGAGGGCAGAGAACCTCCTATCAAAATCCCTATCTCAAGAAAGAAAAGTAGATGGACAAACTCGGAGTGAGCCTAGCTCACAGGGAAAAACAAGATGTTGAGGCTTAATAAGGTACGGACGCTCCTTGAAGGGCGCAAGGGCTTTGCAACACTGTTCATACTGATCTTGGGGGCTGTTTTTGTATTGATCGCTAGTAGTTTGTATTATTTCATATCATCTGAAGACCAAGAAAACATAACCACAGCTAGAAGCAGCACATCCCAGAGCAGGCTGACATTTATGGGACAATGTATGGAGGCTGATTTCTATAATAATTTTCTACAGAGCGAATTTGAGAGGATAATAGCGGAATTCCTCAGCGAGGGAGTCCATAAAATAGATACTGGCTCGGATTTTATGAGTAATTTGGGAACGAAGCTTGAGAGTCTTCTCTCTGAAGAGGCATCCAGTATAATAGGTGGAGATGCTGCCAGGGTTTATTCTACCGCCTATTCCACGATGCCAAGCACCTCTTGTCACCCAGAGAGCAGAGGGGAGGAAACAGCATACACTAGCTTGATCGTTGATGATAAGGGTGTTGTGGTGAATAGCATGTCGGCTGGACAGGTAGTGTCGTGTAGGGACGAAGAGGCAGACAAGGAGGTAACAATAGACCTCCGGGCTAGGGACTATCGCCTACAGACAAGAGTATTGCAGATATACAACGAGGCAGTAAAAAGCATAAGAGAGATACACAAGAGATTAGAGCAGACAGAGGGGAGCTATGTATGGAGGAACGCGTGGAGAACCCCAGAAGACGAAGAGAGCAAGAGAAGGGTGCTGAGGGACTGGAACACCAAGATAAGCCTCCTTGGGCTTCTCTCCAAGTTCGACGAGAAGAATGGGATCGGGGTAGTCCCAGGGAGTATAGAAATCCGGGCACGAGATGGGAGAGAGTATGAAGTAAGCGATTTAAAGGTGGTTTGCTACGGCTCCATGAAGCCTGCATTTGAGGTAAAGCAAACAAATGATGTCGCACAGACCTGCAGGCCAGATGACCTAACCATTGTTATAGGGGCCTCCCCTCAGAATAGTGAAAACACAGTGAAACTGGATTTGGAGAAGAAGAACGCTGCCCTTGATGTAACAGTGTCGTACAATGGAGTGACCACAACAGCCTCTTCAAAGCTTATCGGAAAGCTGCTAGGCAGCATGATAGATCCTCTTGTAGAGAAGGGACTGAAGCAAGGATATGTTGAGTATGGGGATGTGGTACAGCTGTGTGATGCCTTTATGGGCCGCCCTTCAGAAGCGGAGATAAGCGGAACTGTGGTGGATGAGAATTCGGATTATCTGCCTGGGGGGGTAGATAAGATAACATTTAATTTCGTGAGTCGGCAGAGCTTGGATCAAAGCGACTTGGAGAACAAGGAAACCTGTGAGGGCAAAGATGAGATTATCAGGTCCAATGTGTGGGATCTGTTGACTAATGGGGGAGAAGATGAATTTGAATTGCATATAGAACAAGGGCCAGAGATAAAAGAGGAAGACCTGAACAAACTTCAAGAAACCATAAACAAAAACGTGCTGGTCTCAACCACTGGTGAGAAGAAAAGGGTTGTGCTGCATGCAAAAGTGGAAAAGGGGGAAACCCCTATTTCAAGCAATTCCGTTAGTGCTCCGCCCGCTCCATCACCGCCTCCAGGAGCGCTTGGGAATGGGAAGGTGAAGGAGGAGGACAGCAGATTAAAATCCTTGTTCCAGTCCCTAAAAGAGGGGGACGCGCTGAAGGTCATGAGCAGCGTGAGGGGGGTTCTCGACGAGACGAGCGCAGAGATCCTTTCACTGGGGGATACAGAAAACGCAGAGGCACTTGCAAAGACCTCATCTGTGGTCTGTAAGATGATCTCGGTTCAAAATTGGATGGACAAGGGGGACTACGAACATGCTATGCTCGCAATATGCGGTATCGCCAGAAACATGGATATAGAAGGGGCCAAAAACATATGCGATCTGGCTGCTCTGTATTCTGCTGTGGAGAGGGGAGACATGAACGCTCTCCTTTCCCTATTGTCGCGCATGGTTGGGGACGCCGGGCTTGGGGAGTTCATCGTCAGCGCTGAACAGATACAACAGGCCCTTGAGTCCGGAAATGTTGAGGATGTTCTCCTGGCTGCATCAACAGCAGCTAGGCTTGGGGGAGAAAACGAAATTTCTGACTACCTTGCAAACGCAGCCTCGTTGGTTTATACGCTGGAACATGGAGAGGACGTATACTCTTCCCTGTCCCAATTGGCAGCACTTTTAGGGGAGACAAAGTTGTCACAGATCTTTTCTTCTGCAGGTGTCCTGGAGGAAGCTGTTAATAGTGGGGATGCCAGGCAGATACTATCTGCAGCAGCAGATATGGCAGAGTTGTTTGGATACCATGCCCTCTCAGAGGTGGAGGGGCTTGTGGGTGAGGGAGAAAGAATAGCAAACCTCATAGGAGATCTAGGAAACCTGAGGGAGTCGTGCGAGGGGATACCATGGGACCTCATATGCACGGTTCCACAGGTTGGTGGGGGGGTATGTGAGGATACGTGGGGGGACTGCACCTTCGCTGCCGGACTTCCCACATTTGATGTCGAAAAACTCTGCAACGATCTGGTCTTTGATTTTGGATTTCAGATAGATTGTACCTGTACCTACACCTGTCCGAATTTCCCGTTCTACGCAGCCTATGAAAAAAGCGTGGGAGTGAACCTGAGAGAGCTAGGGCTTGTCTTGAATCCAGATAGGTTTATCGAGGAGCTGGAGCAGAGATTGGGGATGAGTCTGGAAGAATTCAAGTCCAAGTATGACATATCGCAATATTGCAGGTTTGATCCATAGGGTTGGAACGCATAGGTGATAAAAAGAATGGATCTTATGGCAGTGGCGAGGCTGATGAGGCTAGAAAATGACCTTATGGCCGGGATGGCAGTGGCTGTAGGTTATGTGGTAGCTGGAGGGACTACTCTCTCTGTTGGGATAATTTTAGCGTTCTTGGCTGTTATTTTGATTACAGGTGCAGGAAATACTATAAATGATTACTATGACAGGGGGGTGGATAAAGAGAATTCCCCAGAGCGGCCTATACCCTCTGGCAGAACCTCCCCAAAGCAGGCCCTTTATTTGGCTGTGGCCCTATTTTTTAGCGGTGTTGCCATATCATATTTTATAAACCCCTTGTGCTTCGCCCTTGCTCTGTTTAACTCCGTCCTTCTCTTTATCTATGCAAGGAGTCTGAAGTCCTCGGTGTTCTACGGAAACCTCTCTGTTTCATATCTTACCGCTTCCACATTTTTCTATGGATCGCTGGTCTTGGGAGTCAATTCCGCTGTGATCTTTCTGGCGCTTCTCGCGTTTCTTGCAAACGTTGGGAGGGAAATAATAGGGGACATTGAGGATATTGAGGGGGATAAAAAGGGAGGGGTTAAAACCCTGGCTATACTAGTTGGAGCAGGGAGAGCATGGTTGTATGGGAGATTGTATATACTTTTTGCTGTCCTCCTCAGTCCCCTACCGTATCTAGCTGGTCTTCTCAGTTTGTATTATCTCATTTTTGTCTCTCTGGCTGATGCCGTTTTCCTTCTCTCAATTGCCACGAGGAACCCTAGAAAAAATCAAAAACTCACCAAGGTTGCCATTCTTTTGGCTCTCGTTGCCTTCTTCTTAGGAAGCCTTTTGCCCTGAGGAGGCCACAGAAGGGGGGCCATAAGTTCAATCATCCAAGAGCAACCTTTTAGCAACGATTTCTCTTATTTCCTGTTGGACTTCATCTATAGGCCTGTTTGCCTTCACCACCACCCACCTCTTTGAATCTTCACTACTCATTTTTAGTAGTTTTCGCTGGACTTTCTCTTGAAATCCTACAACCTCAAACACTTCCTTGTCCTTCACAATGCGTGATATAGCCTCCTCTGGCGGGAGAGTGAGTAGTATTACCAAGTCCGGAATTGGAGCAAATGAGTTTATTGCAGAGAGCCACTCTGCGTCTAAGCCCTGTGCAGATTGATAAGCGATCGTGGAGTAAAAGTATCTCTCACATATAACAACCCCCTCCTTAATACCCGGATTTATTACAGTTTCTACGTGTTCTGCCCTGTCAGCTGTAAAGAGGAGGGCCAATGCCCGCGGAGGAAGGTTTATTTCACCAGAGAGCACCCTCCTTATCATCCTTCCGATTATTCCCTTTGTAGGCTCAGCTGTGTTAATAACTCTTCGCCCCGATTTCCTTAGGTGCTCCCCCAACATCTTGGCGTTTGTCGACTTCCCAGTTCCGTCTGCCCCCTCTATAACAATAAACATTTTTAGTCGCTTATTTGAGGATAGTTCCTATTAAATTCAACTGCCTTTTTTATTTAATCCCCCAAAATATACACAATAAAATGGGAAAAGCCAAACTGCTTGGTGGAGCTTCAGTTGGAATTGGAATAGCCCTAGGTCTGATTTCATGGATCCTGGTACCGGGATCGTTCATTAAATTTTTGGTAGGTGTGTACCTCCCGGTGTTATTGGTAACTGTCGGAATAGTGGCTGTTGTCTTAGGCCTCCTATTGCTTGTATACGGCTGAAGGGCTTTTATTTTTAGGGAGTTCTAAATAATCTATGCAAGATTACCTAAGGTTAGGTCTCAGGTGCGGTATAGAGATACATCAACAGCTCAACACCCATAAACTGTTTTGTGAGTGTCCATCTGTGATTCGGGAGGATGAGCCAGACGGGAGAGTTATTAGAAAGCTCCGCGCAGTTGCAGGAGAGTTGGGGGAGGTGGACCCTGCCGCACTCCACGAATTTCTGAGAGATAGGGAATTTGTTTATGAATATTATAAAGACACCACTTGCTTGGTAGAATTGGATGAGGAACCCCCACATGAAATAAACAGAGAAGCACTAAACATAGCAATAATGGTGTCAAAAATGCTGAATGCAAGAGTGGTGGATAAGATCGAAGTTATGAGAAAAACAGTGATAGACGGGTCAAACACCTCCGGATTTCAGAGGACCATGCTCGTGGCAACAGATGGGTACATAGAGGTTGATGGAAAGAGAATAGGGATTCCCACTATTTGCCTTGAAGAGGATGCTGCAAGGATTATAGAGAAGGGAGCAAAGAGGGTTGTATACCGCCTGGATCGTCTTGGTATTCCCCTGATAGAGATAGGAACCTCTGCTGATATCTCCTCACCACAGGAAGCCAGAAAAGTGGCAGAGAAGATAGGGATGCTGCTTCGTGCCACGCACAAGGTAAAAAGGGGCCTTGGAACAATAAGGCAGGATCTAAACGTCTCAATAAAAGGGGGAGAGAGGATAGAGATAAAGGGTGTCCAGAACCTCAACCACATCGCAGGCCTTGTAGAGAATGAAGCCCGCAGACAGGCAGCCCTTTTGGAGATAAGGGATGAGTTAAAGAGAAGGAGGGCCAAGAGGGGGACAGCAAGGGTTGTTGATCTAAGTAAGATTTTCAAGGGGAGCAAATCAAAAGTTGTAGCTGATAAGAAGGTTTTTGGCACAAAGATAGAGCACTTTTCCGGAATCTTCGGGAGAGAGCTCATGCCTGGATACAGGTTTGGAACCGAGCTCGCCACTATTGCGATGGAGATGGAGGGGGTAGGAGGAATACTCCACTCCGACGAGCTCCCAGGATATGGTATCACAGAGGCTGAGGTTATGGAGGTGAGTAGATATCTGGGGGTAAAAGAGGGAGATGGGTTTGTTATGGTTGTATGCGACAGAGGGAAGGCAGAAAGGGTACTGTCAAAAGTTATGGATAGATGCAACGCTGCGCTGAGGGGAGTTCCAAAGGAGGTGAGACGGGCTGATGGCGTTATTACTAGGTTTATGAGGCCGTTGCCTGGAAGTGCGAGAATGTACCCGGAAACAGATGTACCAGCTATTAAGATAGAGAGGGAAATGCTGATGATAAAGCTGCCAGAAACGCCAGAAGAGGAGATGAAAAAACTTCAAAAGCTGGGTTTGAGCAGGGAGCTGGCAAACCAGATTATTAGAGCTGAGCTTGTGGATAAATTCGTGGAGTTAGTAAAGAAGATGAGGGTAAAACCCTCAATTATTGCGTCAACTATTCTAACTGCTCCTAAAGAGGTTGATGTTGAAGAGGCTCTGGACATGGTCGATCAGGGACGCCTGGCGAAGGAATCAATTGGAGATCTTATAGAAGGCATGAAAGATGGAATGAGCGCAGAGGAGGTTGCAAAGAAACGGGGTTTGTTCCTAATGAAAGAAGCTGAGGTGAGGCGAATCGTGGCTGATGTGGTGAAGAGGCAGAAGAATAGAACAGCGAGAGAGATTATGGGGGTAGCGATGAGTAAATTGAGGGGGAGAGCAGATGCGGGATTGGTGTGGAGGTTGGTAGAAGAATTAAAAGGGGGGGATAAAGATGGAGATTAGGGAGTTGCCTGCAACATATTGGCTTTTGATAGTGCTGTTTGGTGTGTTTTTAGTACAGATAGTATGTATGGTTGCTTCTGTTCCCTTCACAGAGCAACTGATCTTAGATCCATCAGCTATTGCATCTGGTCAGATGCTATGGGGCATTATCACTAATATCTTTTTGCATGCAGGTGTTTTACATATATTTTTCAACTCATGGGCCCTCTTTATGTTCGGCCTTGTCTTGGAGAACATAATCGGTGGAAGAGAAGTTCTGAAGGTTTTCTTTGCTTCCGGCATCTTCGCCTCTTTATTCTACACAATAACTGCCCTGTTCATATTAAATAATCCCCTTCCTGCTCTCGGTGCAAGTGGAGCTATATTCGGGATAATAGGGGCTGTGATGGTACTGCGACCACATATGCGTGTTATGCTTATCTTCCCACCTATTCCAATGGAGCTATGGATGATGGGGATCTTCTTTATAATCCTTGCCTTGATCTGGTTTGCAGCAGGAGGAGGGGGAGGAGTGGCAGAAAACGCACACCTTGGAGGGCTTCTGATTGGCTTCCTTTTTGGGTATTACTACAAGAAGAAGGAGGAGGTGGGTGATTACACATACCTTAGGGGATACGAGGTATGGTCCCCTGATGAATCAGACTGGAGGGAGCGTTATGTATGATGTCGTCATTGTTGGAGGCGGGCCAGCAGGGTTGATATGCGCAAGGGAGTTGGAAAGACTGGGAGAAAGTTCCATCGTATTAGAGGAGCATAGAGTCATTGGAGAACCAGTCTCGTGTGCAGGGCTCCTTAGCATTTCAGGGCTAAAAAGGATTGGAATTGGGGAGGGAGATTACATATTAAACAGAGTGCGGGGGGCAAGATTTGTGG
>JAOZPI010000018.1:0-4993 GCA_029932835.1 archaeon
CCCACAAAAGAGATTGAACAAAAGATAAAAAAGCAAGGGGCGGGGTTCGGCTTTGAGGAGCTCCTCTACCCAGAGAAATAAACAGGGAAAAAACAAAAAATGGCCACAAAAAAGCATACAAAACCGAGTATCTCCAAGGCTTCTAATGCTCCAAAGCGGATACTTGTAGATACCTCGGTCGTCATAGATGGGCGCATTTCAGAGAACTTTCTGGATCGCGGGGTAGAGGTTCTCATTCCGCGTGTTGTTGTGCAGGAATTGGAGCACCAGGCAAATCTGGGAAGGTCTACAGGAAGACAGGGGCTGGATGAATTAGCCCGCCTTAGGGAGATGAGCAGATCCAAGAGGATTTCCTTAGCCTTTGTTGGTGAGGTTGCTGAGGAGGTAGATATAAGGAATTCCTATATCGGACGTATTGACGCCATAATTCGAGACCTGGCAGGGAAATACAAAGCCACACTTGTGACATCTGACAAGACCCAAGCTACTGTAGCACAGGTTTATGGCATCCCCCTTATCTATTATGAGCCGTTGGTTCCAAAGGAAAAGGAACAGCTTTTGATAGAGGAATACTTTGACGATAAAACGATGTCTGTGCATCTTAAGGAGGGGGTAGAGCCCTATGCCAAGCGGGGCGAACCAGGAGAATGGAAAATGGTAAAAGTAGGGGGCAAGAAAATCTCCTCCGAGGAGATAGCAGAGATCGTAGATGAGCTTGTGGAAGAGGCAAAGAGAAAGCGCGGTTTCATAGAGATAGACAAGAGGGGGTGCACTGTAATACAACTTGGCCCGTACCGAATTGTTATCACTCAGTTTCCCTTTTCCGACTCTACTGAGATAACCGCAGTAAGGCCTATAAAGAGCCTCACCCTCAAAGATTACAATATCTCAGAGAAGCTCAAAAAAAGGCTGGAGAAAAGGGCAGAGGGAATACTTGTAGTAGGTCCTCCCGGAGCAGGGAAATCCACCTTTGCGCAAGCACTTGCACAGTTCTATGCACAAATGGGGAAAACAGTTAAAACCATGGAGCACCCCAGGGACCTTCAGGTTCCAAGGGAGATAACACAATATGCCCCCTTGGATGGTTCTATGAAAAACACGGGGGATATCCTTCTTCTTGTACGCCCGGATTATACCATATATGATGAAGTCAGAAAGCCACAGGACTTCCTAATATTTGAGGATTTGAGACTTGCGGGAGTTGGGATGATAGGGGTTACGCACGCAGCAGCGCCAATAGACGCTATCCAGAGATTTGTTGGAAAAGTGGAACTTGGTGTGATACCGCAGGTGGTAGACACATTAATATTTATTGAAAAGGGAAAAATTGGGACTGTTTATACCCTAAATATGAACGTTCGTGTGCCTACGGGCATGACAGAGCAGGACCTCGCACGTCCCATCGTAGAGGTAAAAAATTTCGACAGCGGGGCTCTGGAATACGAGATATACACCTATGGGGAAGAGGTGGTTGTAATACCTGTGCGTGAAGTCGCTGCAAAACAGAAGAGGGAGTTTGAGAAAATAAGCGAGGGCCTATCCAATCGTATCCTCTCCTACGTTCCCAGTGCCAGGATTGAAAATGTGGGGAAAAGCGTTAATGTATTCGTCCCCCAGCGGGAGATGAAGAGAATAATAGGGCGTGCAGGCAAGACCGTGAGCGGAATAGAGAGAGAATTTGGTGTTACCATAAATGTTCTTCCCCTCTCCCCAGCTTCTGGTATTCCTACAAAGACTGGACGAAAGCAGATACACATGGATCTTGGGAGGCATAATGCGGACCAATATGTTAAGATCTATGCAAATGACGAATATCTCTTTACTGCTGTAGCAGATTCAGATGGTGTGGTCTCTATAAAGCGTCGGACAAAGAATGGGAAAAAGCTTCTAAAGGCCTTGGAATCTGGAAAGAAACTGCGCTACGAGGTTGTTATCTGAGCTATCCCCAGACGAATATCCCAAGGGTTCTTATCGCCGCGGAGAATCAAAGCTATATAAGCGTCACACCAGTAACCTGCACACTCTCCACTCCCTCTATAGAACGCAGCTTTTCTTCAATTCCTTCAGTTCCGCCTGCCTCGTCTGGTCTTATAAATTTTACTTCCAAGGCCCTCAGCCCAAAGGCTACTGGTTTTTCCTCTATGGATTCTGGACCCATCTTCTCTATTTCCTCCTTGATCCTGTCCAGATCTACATCCACCCCGCTTGGCATAACCCGTATTATGCTCAATACTTCCCCCATTTTGCATTCCTCAGGGCTTATGGACCCTCAAATCCGCACTTTGGGCAAATGTAGGTATTGTTGATCTCTCTACAGTGCTGGCACCTTCTAATCGTCTCACCACACCCTGGACACGGAAACTCTACAATTATGCCATCCTTGGCTCCACAGGAGACGCATGCCCTTTCTTCCATTCCGCCGATCGCAACTTGGATTAAACTTCAGAATATGAAGTGGCCAACAGCGTCTCGGCTTTCCCACGCGTTGCGCAGTACCGACCGAATCGCTGGGGTTCTTAACTTCTGGGTTCGGGATGAGACCAGGTGTTTCCACCCCGCTATGGCCGTTGGCCGCTTATTTAGATAAAGGGTCTATAAAAAGTTTATTAGCCTTCCAAAGTTTATTAGCCTTCCGTGTATATATTATACAGACACTCAAGCTATAATTCAGGAATAAAATGGCGCGAAGAACCCCAAAGGAAATTCCAAGGCCTCATATAATGAGAAAGGTTGTGACGATCCAAGACCGTCTTATTGGCACAGAGGGGCACTTTTGGGAGCTGGAGGATAGCATAAGGAGGCACAAAAAGGCCCTAGCAGGTGCAGAAAAAAAGCTACGCTCTGCGAAGTCTCATAGCGAGGCGAAGAAGTGGGGGATTCGTGTTGGAAGGCTAAGGGAGAGGGTAGCACGTCTTCAAGAGGAGCAGGGGTCTATGCTAGACAGAAACGAGACCCTCCAGATTATGGAGGACGAGGAGAAAAGACGGCGTGCGAGGCTTCTTCGGAGAATACATACTGCTCTCCAAAGGATACGTGTTGGTGACATTCCCTCTCTAACCCCTGAACAGGCTTCTCTCATCAAGCGCTATCAGTCTATGCCCCCCTCGCGCTTTAATCAGGGTCATTTGTCTGCCCTCTACAGAACTATTAAAGATCCCCTACTTAGGCAGAGGCTCGGAATAGCGTCAAGGCTTGATCAACGAATTCTGGAGAGACTACAGCCCCTTGGGAACAGAGCGGGGCCGAGGGGGGCACAGAGGTCTAAGAAATAGAATCACATAAAATCTCCTAAAAAAATCCAGTTATTCTATGGCCGCATTCCGGGCATTTCCCCTCCCTTATACGATTCTCGTACACATCAAACCACCCCCTCCTAATCAGGACGCTTCCACACTTTGGGCACACTGTGTCCCTACCAGTAGGCGAGTCTATGTTGCCGATATAAATATAATTTAAACCCGCCTCCTTCCCTATACCATAAGCCCTCTCCAGTGTTTCCAACGGAGTTGCAGGCACATCCCTCATTTTGTAATCCGGGTGAAACGCAGAGAGGTGCCATGGTGTATCCTTCCCTAACTCCTTGCTTATAAATTCTGCCGCTTCTCTCAGCTCTTCAGTAGAGTCATTTTTTCCAGGTATCACCAATGTGGTTACCTCTACCCAAACCCCCCTCTTCTTCAGATATTTTAGACTGTCCAAAACCGGCTCTAGTCGCCCCCCACAAGTCTCTCTATAGAACTTATCGTTAAACGCCTTCAGGTCTATATTCGCTGCGTCAATGAATCTTGCGTCCCTTATCATCTCCTGTGTCATGAAGCCGTTGGATATCCACAAATTCCTTAGTTTATACCTGTGTGCCAACTCCCCACAGTCCCTCGCAAATTCGTACCACACCGTTGGCTCTGTGTATGTATATGCTACACTCTCTGCTCCTCCAGAAACCGCAGCGTTCACAACCTCTTCTGCTGAGTACTCCTCCCCTATAATCCCTCCGTGATCTCTGGGAAACTGGGCAATATCTGCATTTTGACAAAACAGGCACCTGAAATTGCACCCAACTGAAGCAATAGAGAGGGCTTTATGTCCAGGATAAAAATGGTATAGCGGTTTTTTCTCCACTGGATCCATGTGCACAGCGACCAACCTTCCGTAAACCAAGGAGTAGAGCCTTCCGTTCCGATTTTCCCTCACTTGGCAAATTCCTCTTCCCCCCTCCCTGATACGGCAGTGATGGTTACATAATAAACACTCTACATATTCTCCCTCTTTCCTCCATAAAGAAGCTTCTTTCATCTACTCAAAATTTCTGGGATGTAAAATAAAAAAAGAAGAGGGGATAATCCCCCTCAGCAGTATTCCGAATTTGCACAATCTGGGTCTTGGCAATCTATCAATCCGTCGTTGTCGTTGTCTTCCCCATCAGCGCACAGTTTGTCTGATACTGCACAGACGCACGTATCGCCTCTTTCCGTACAGTATCCAGTCTCTGTGTCACAACTTCCCTCACACATCGGCGGTTCAGAGTCTCCGCACCTCTCTCCGGTCTCCTCAACGCAGCTGCACTCCCCAGCTGTGTACTGACACACCTCCCCGGGAGGACAGGTCCCCTGCTCACAGCTGTTGGCATCCATACCTGAGCAGGTGTACTGAGTCACGCACTCACATCCATCTCCAACCATCTGACATACCTCTCCCTCCGGGCACTCCCCTGTACACTTTAGATTATACGAGTCCTCACACCTTGGTATCTCTGGAACACATTCACAAGTTTGTTCATCTGTAGTAGTGCACATCTGCCCCTTCGGACACGATCCACCACATATTGGGTACTCGCTTTCCTCACAGGTCTGCTTCTGGCACTTGCATGTTCCCCATGTAGTAGAAACGCAGTATTCCCCTTCCGGGCACTCTCCAGTACACTGCATGTCGTACGAGTCCTCACACTTCACTGTCTCTGGAACGCACCTGCAGTATCCGTTTAGGGCAGTGGTAG
>JAOZPI010000018.1:5093-14444 GCA_029932835.1 archaeon
TCACGCACTCACATCCATCTCCAACCATCTGACATACCTCTCCCTCCGGGCACTCCCCTGTACACTTTAGATTATACGAGTCCTCACACTTCACTGTCTCTGGAACGCACCTGCAGTATCCGTTTAGGGCAGTGGTAGCACTGGTTGTCGCAGCCTCACAGGTGTATCCATCCGGACACGACCCGCCGCACGTTGGATATTCACTCTCCTCACAGCTTGTTGTCTGGTTCGTGCAGTTACATGGTGGACACGGAATGCAGTTACAATCTGGGTCATAGCAGTCTACAAGCCCATCCTTATCATTATCCACCTGGTCGTTACAGTTTATCTCTGTACAGTCGCACAGTGCTCCATCTGACACTCCGCTGTTCGGCTCACAAACCACCTTCTCTACTATGTATTCCCAGTAGGTGCCTCCCCCCTTGTCTACTTCCTGTTTAATCTCTCCTGTGCAGTCTATAGGGCAATTTGAGATGCCCTCTCCCTCTTCACATACTCCATTGCCACAGCAGTTTTCTACATTTTCTACCACTAATTCTCCGTCCTTCTCCAATATCTTCTTGCACAACCCACTGTTTCCCATCTTCGTTACTCCCGCTTTTTCTACTCCTGTTGTCTCTGCTCCCGTTGCTTCTGGCCCCCTCGTTTTAATGGACTGCAGCTCTACCAGAACCAATACCAGCAATAGAAGGATCAACACGCTGAAGATCACCAGAATTGCCAAGAATACCTTGTTTCCCCCTTCTGCGTTGTTTATAGTTTCCATTCTGCTAGAAAAACTTTTACTTTAATGTAGCCCTGTATAAAAATTAACAACTCTATTAGGCTTAATTTTTATTTTGTCTCCTGCAAGCTTTCCGAGGTGGCAAAGTGCAGAACAAAAAAGCCGGTGGAAATCTGGAGGATACCCGCAAACTTCTTGAACGAGCAAAAAAACCATCCAGAGACGCTCTAGAGCTACATCCCCTCTATCGTGGAAAACTGGAGGTCACCCCAAAGTGCACCATTAGGGGAGCGGAGGACTTTGCTGTGTGGTACACACCTGGCGTGGCCGCTCCGTGCCGAGATATAGAAAAAAACCCGGAGAGGGTATTTGAGCACACAAACAAGGGAAACTTTGTAGCTGTAATATCTGATGGAACCCGTGTTTTGGGTCTCGGAGACATAGGACCACGTGCAGCTCTCCCTGTTATGGAAGGAAAGGCTATTCTGTTTAAGTACCTCGGAGGGGTGGATGCATTTCCCATATGTCTTGATACAAAGGACCCAGAGGAAATAATAAGGGTTTGCAAGATACTAGAGCCCTCCTTTGGGGGTATCAATCTGGAGGACATAGAAAATCCGAAGTGTTTTTACATCTTGCAGAAGCTTAGGAGGGAAATGAAGATCCCTGTCTGGCACGATGATCAGCAGGGAACCGCTACTATTATTCTTGCTGGCCTTATAAACGCGCTTAAACTGGTTGGTAAGGAAAAAGGGAATGTTCAAATTGCCCTGATTGGTGCGGGGGCTGCTAACATCGCAGTTTCACGTCTTTTGATCTCCTTTGGGTTTTCGCCTGGGAATATGGTCATGGTTGATTCAAGGGGAATACTGCATCATAACCGAGAGGATCTAAAATCAGCGAAGACAAGGGAAAAGTGGCACATGTGTGAAATATCCAACAGGGAGAACAAGACGGGTGGAATTGCAGAGGCTCTGAGTGGGGTTGACATATGCATCTCGCTGTCTAGGCCGGGTCCGGGCGTTATAAAGAAGGAATGGGTGGAGTCTATGAAAGAAGATGCCATAGTGTTTGCGTGTGCTAATCCAGTTCCGGAGATCTGGCCATGGGAAGCAGAGGAGGCTGGCGCTCAGGTAGTTGCTACTGGGCGTTCTGATTTTCCAAATCAGGTGAACAACTCGTTGGGTTTCCCCGGTATATTTCGGGGCGCTTTGGATATAGGGGCAAAGACCATTACAGATGAGATGTGCATCGCTGCTGCAGAAGAATTGGCCCGATATGCCGAAGAAAAAGGCCTACGGAGAGATCGAATACTCCCAACTATGGATGATTGGGAGGCGTTTCCCAGAGTTGCCGTGGCTGTTGCTATGAAGGCTATGGAACAGGGGGTTGCAAGGAAGAAGATGAGCAGGGAGCAGATCTTTGAGCAGGCTTCATCTACAATAAAGCGTGCCAGGGCCGAGACTCGTGTTTTGATGGACTCCGGTATAATAAAAAACTGGTTTAATGCACGATCTGATGGTTCTCAGGGCTGATTGTACCTTGAGATGGACCGGCCGGGACGACAAGAGAGAACCGCAAGGCAAACCTCTTGTCGTAAGGCCGTCCTCGTGGAAATCTCCCTCATTCTGAGATGGACCGGCCGGGACGACAAGAGAGAACCGCAAGGCAAACCTCTTGTCGTAAGGCCGTCCTCGTGGAAATCTCCCTCCTTTTGAGATGGACCGGCCGGGATTTGAACCCGGGGCCTCCTGCTGATTTGGATTTTCATCTCCCCTTCTCAAACTAAAAAGTATACGAGGAGCTCTTGCAAAGCAGGCGATCTACCAGGCTGATCTACCGGCCCATACCTCTTGGGCTTATTTTTGACTTAATAGAAATAAAAAGAGGTTGGAGGTCTGAAAACCTCCGTGTTTTTTAATGCTGCAGCGTTAACTAATTATGAGCGAGAATATCCTCAAACATACCGCTACCGGTATAGCAAACTTTGCAATCAACGCCATTAGAGCGGTGGATGAGGCTTCTGTTGAACTTTTGCTCAGGGAGATACTTCAGTCTGAGCGGGTTTTTATCTATGGGGCTGGCAGGAGTGGCCTCGCAGCGCGGGCATTTGCTATGAGGTTAGTCCACTTGGATATTCCAGCATATGTAATAGGGGAGACTATAACGCCTGCTACCCGCAAAGACGACCTCTTTATATGCATTTCCGGAAGTGGCGAAACCTCCTCTGTTATAGACTATGCTCGTTCTGCCAAAAGGGCAGGGGCAAAGATAGCTGCCATCACTTCATACCCCTCTTCAACCCTTGGAAAGTTGGCTGACCTTGTTGTTGTTATAAAGGGGAAAACAAAGCTGGATATCTCCAAGGAAGATTACAAAAAGAGGCAGATAGAGGGCCAAAGCGTTACTCTCGCTCCCATGGGAACCCTCTTTGAGGATACTGCCATGATCTTTTTTGATGGTCTCATCGCAGAGCTGATGTACCGCCTGGGGAAAAACGAGGAGGAGATGAGAAAGAGGCATACCTCTGTTGAATAGGAATGAGATACATTGCCCTGGAGTCCGGAAAGTATAGGGTTTTGGAGGATGTGAACCTAGCGGACCTCAAATCGCAACCCCAATTCTTCTGGCTGGATGTAGATCGCATAGATCCTGCTACAGAGGCAGCCCTGAAGAGGAGATACGGCATAGAACTAGAGCCCCTCTCTTACCCACACATAACTACCCACCCAGATTATGACCTCCTAGTGTTGAACTATTATCAAAATCTGGAGAAGAGGAACCTGCAACTTTTTGTTTCGGACAACCACATTATAACAGTGCACAGTGGTTCGGACCCTCTTTGTGACGAACTTGTGGCACTATTGGACGAAGTACTTGTTTCCTCCTCTTTCAACACAGAGGGTCTGCTTTATCGCGTCCTTTCTATTGCAATAGACCATAATTCTGATCACCTAAAGTCTCTTCAGTCCTCCATGGCAGATCTAGAGGCGGAGCTTAAGAGTGGAGTCCGGGAAGATGAAATACTCCGTATTGTCCAGCTAAGGAGGGATGTAGAGGAGGCTGCTACAGTATTTTCTGAACTGCGGCAGCACCTATCTGGACTGCAGGCTGGATCCGTTACTCTTCACGGAGTAAAGGCAGGGAGCAACCTCCTGGATCTCTACCTCGCATCTTCTCTGCTTGTAAGCGGTATTTCAGAGATTCAGGTTATTATAGAGCACTATCTTGATGCCTTTCTCGTGTACTACTCAAGGAGGATCTCCAGCATTAGGAGGATTGTCCTCCCCCTCTCTACTCTTTCTGTATTTGCAGCCTTCTCCTCCCTCCTCTACTTGTATCTACCACAGCTCTCTACAGGGATAGACCCCTGGCTCCCCTCCCTATTGCTCCTTCTAGTGGGATCCATCGTCGCAGTGCTCACCTCACGATCTTCTCCTTTCTCCCTCTCTTGATTCCCCAAAACGCTCTCGGTTCCTCATCTTTTGAATCAGCTCACCCCTTGAATCTAAGCACAAAGAGGCGATGGTCCCTGTGGTAGGGTCTTAAGTTTATATCCTCAATCACCTCAAAGGATTTAGATAGCCTCTCCCTTTCCGCCCTGAACACCTCTCCCGGTTTCTTTACAGCGTCTATACTCCTAGCCTTTACGCATAGAATTGCCTTGTCCCCCCTCCTGAGAAAAGTGCCTGCGTTTTTTTCCAGTACTCTTGATTGGTCTGGTTGTGCAATGTCTTGGTATATAAAATTTACCCCCCTGACCAGATACTGATATGCTTCCGGTGTTCTAGCATCTTGTAGCATAGGCACCATATTTGTATGCTCTCTGCAACTCTCTAAAAGATTTCGCATACTGGTCTTGGAAAACTCCACAGCGTATACAACTCCCTTCTCAACTATATCGGCGATGTGCCCTGCGGTAGTCCCGGTGGCGGCCCCAAGGTAAAGAACACGGCTGTTTTGCTTTATAGGGAACTCCTTCAGGCCGTTCATTATTGCTGCAGCCAGTTTGCTTCTTCTGGGGTCCCAGATCCTGAGCCCATCTGCAGTCTTCCCTCTCCTTATGCCCCCTCCCCCCTTTGTGGCAATACGTTCCCCTATCTTATAGACTCCTGGAAATATCTCCTCTCCCTCCATCAGAAATCCTTTATCCTTGCTTGAGTTTTTCCAGAGTTTTGGAGCTCGCCCCTTATCCACCCTATTATATTTTCCACTATCATATCTATCTGTGCCTCTGTCAACTTTTTGTCTTTTTTTATAAGGAAGTTTTCCTCTAATGATTCCCTATCATCCGCCCCAATCGCATTCATTGCCTTAAAAACTGGGTGTCCCTCATCTGGAACTGCATCCCCACTTACCAGCCTTGTTCTTACAAAATGATAAGCAGCCTCTCGTATCCTCTCAACTCCAGCCGCCTGCACGAATTCAATATCAGCCTGACTTAGGTGCAATGGCATAGAGATATATAAAACATAGAGAATAAAAAACAAGACATAGAGAATAAAAATCTGTCCCAACACTACGCATCCCCCTTTTATTCACTCGCATCTTGACTTTCCTCTCCTCCCTCCACAACCTCATCCAGTCTCTTCTGTGCATCCTGAAGTATTGGAGAATCTAGTTTTGCTTCTAGGCGCTCCCCCTCTAATGCAAAGTATTTTCTGAACCTCCCTGTGGTGGATAAAACCTTTGTCCTTCCCTTCTTTCTTATGCTTATGAATTCCTTTCGTCTCAGCTCCTTTATGTAATCATACGCTCGATTTCCTATTATTTCCACAACCTTGCTCTGCTTTATGGGCTGTTTGTACGCAATCAAGGCTAGTGTTTTTATAAGGGCTGGGCTAAGCTCTGGCTCTGGGGCCAAGTAGTACACAGTGTCTCTGATATCAGGAGATACCTCTAGGCGATACTTTTCCCCTACCTCAACAAGTATTACCCCTCCCCCCCTCTCCTCGTATTCTTTCTTCAGCCGTTCCACTGCCCCCTTTATCTCTCCAACGCTTGCAGTTCCACACACTCTGGACAGGTCCTCAAGGCTCATCCATCTCCCGGATATGAACAGTGCGCCCTCGATTATCTTCTCCAGCTTGTCCATCTCATTTGGCTGATACCAAAATCTCCCCAAACATTTCCTTTTGCTCTATTTCCACCTTGTTCTTACAAGAAAGGTGCAGGATTGGTATAAGATAAGCCACTATCGCCTCCCTCTTCCACTCCCCCACCAGCTCCCGAAACGGAGTCCCTTTTCCCTTCCCTGCTCGCAAGATCTGCCGGTAGACCTCTCTCATTACCCTTTGCAGGTTCTTCTTGTTTATGTGCACCTCCAGCCTTTGTTCGTCTCTTCTCCTCCTTATCACCTCCTTCTTCTCTGCCTCCATGACAATTCTCTTTAGAAATACCATCAACTCTGGCAGGGTTACCTTTCTCTTTGGTATCCTCCGGACTAACAGCCGCGGTTCTTCTATGGTTTGCGGAAGGGGCTGAAGAGAGCTCACAACAACCCCATCAAAATCTGCTTCCCGACTCTCCGCTTCTGTAATTTCCATGCTATCTGTCTCAATTTCCCCACCTACTGCAAGCCTTGCTTCAAAGGAGAAGGTCTCACCAGACACCACATCGCTCTTCATCTTAAGCAACACAGCCCCTACTAGAACGACTGTGCCGGGAACCTCAAAGTCTATCATCTTCATCTCCCCTATTTTTTTCATATATGAATCTGCCAATCCCCCCACGTCGATATCCCATGGATCAAACCCCTCCTGATTTATGATATCGTATATTATGTTTCTCCAATATTCTCCTCTTTCCAGACTCTTGAGTATTTCCATCTTCAATTAGGTCTCAGCCATTCTCATATCCACTCCCACCACTTGCGATATCCCATCCTGCATGTGGACTCCGATTACCGAATCTGTGTGTTTTACAGTTTCGGGGTTGTGACTGATTAGTATAAATTGCGACTCCTTCCTGCTTTTCAAAAACCTTATAAGTCTTAAGACATTCTCCTGATCCAAAGAGGCGTCCACTTCATCCAGTATATAAAACGGGCTTGGTGTCACACTCTGTATTGCCATCAAAAAGCTGAGGGCAACTAGGGTCTTTTCCCCTCCTGACAGGGAATCCAGATTTATTCCCTCCCTCCCCCTTGGTTTTACCTCTATTATTAATCCTGACTCAAATGGATTGCCTTCATTTTCTATAGAGATGTTTCCCTCTGTTCCCGGGTACAACTCCGATATTATATCGGAAAAATGATCCCTAACCTTGTAAAAGGTCTCGTAGAATGCCGTCTTTTTCTTCTCCTCAATTGTCTCAATGAGATCGTATAGCTTTTCTTTCTCCATGTACAGCCTTTCGTTTTTCTCGCTGATCTCTTCATATTGTCTCTTTAGCTCATCGTACATCTCAACAGCACGCAGATTTACCCCCTCCACTCCAGCCAACTCCCCCTCTAGTTCCTTTACCCTCTTTTTTAGGGCTTGAATATCTACCTCTTTCATCTCTTCCGGCTTTGGTTCCTCTATCCCCTCCACACTTTGCTTTATCTCCTCAAGCTTTGCTTCTGTCTTCGCCAGTCGCACTTCTGCCTTTCCCTCTTCCTCCTTTATCCTGTCGAGCTCTGCTTCTAACCCCCCTCTCCTCTCCCCCAGCTCCTTTAACAATAGATTCAACCTCTCCTGCTCAGAGAACAGCCTTTCTGCCTCCTTGCTGACAAGAGAGTGCTTTACTTCCAGTTCTTTTAACTGCTTTCCTGCCTTCTCTATCTCCTTCATGTTCTCTTGTATCTTCTTTTTGTATCTCTCCACATTCCTCTCGTTTTCCTGTATCTGTTCCGCCAATCCATCAGATTTATACCTTAGTCCCCCTATCTCCCCTCTTATCTCATTCTCCCTGCTCTGGATATCCATCTGCTTGTTTCTCATCTCCCTGATTTCCGCATCCAGTGTGTCCAGTCTTCTCTTCACCCTTTTAAACTCCTCTATGTCCATCCCTCTTTCTATATCCCTCAGCTCCTTTTCAAGTTCGGACACAGACCCCCTTAGCTCCTCTTCCCGACCCTCTAGTTCTGCTTTTTTTGATAAGAGCTCCCTCTTCTCTTCCTCCTTCTCTTCTATCTCTTTTCCTATTTCCCCAGCTCTCTCCTCCAGATTTTTTACCTTCTCTATCACAAGTCCAGTATTCGTACTCCCTGAGGATAGTTCCTTCTCTAAAGATTTTTTCTCCTCCTTTATTTTTTCTATTTCCCTCTTTATCACTTCCAATCTCTTTTTCCGTTCTTTGGTGCTGGAGAAGGTAATTACAGAGCTCTCGTAATAACCACCCGTCATAGCTCCACCTGCAGATATCAAATCTCCATCTAGTGTAACCATGCGAGTTCTTCCTATGCCTATCTTCTTGGCACTCTCTAGGTCTTTTACAACTATAGTGTCCCCAAAGAGAAAATCAAAGACCCTTTGGTACTTTCGATCGCACTTTATTAGCTCTCTTGCAAGGCCGATAACACCATCTCCCTTTTTAGGCCTCTCCTTGCCGGCGGACTCTCCCTCTTTGTGTATCCTATTGAGCGGGAGGAATGTTGCTCTCCCCACCCTGTTTTTTCTCAACCCCTCAATGTAAAAGCTAGCAGCATCTTCATCCTTGACAACGATGTACCTGGCTTTGTCTCCTATGGCGACCTCGAGCGCAGTCTTGTATTTCTCCGGTGCACTCCCAAGTTCCGAAACAAGCCCAACATAACCCCTCTCCTTGTGCTCCCTCACGAACTTGAGGGCCCCGCTTTCCCCCCTCTTTTCCTCTATCCTCTCTATGGTCTTTATCTCACTCTCAAGCCTAACAAAGTCCTTATACAATCCCTCCAATTTTGCGTTCACTTCCTCCAGTTTTTTTCTCTTCTCCTCCCTCTTCTTTTCTTCCTTTATGGCTTCATCCCTCTCCCTTGTAACCCTCCTTAGCTCCTCCTCAAATCTCTCTACTCTCTCTCTCCTTTCAACTAACAACCTTTCGATCTCATTGATGCGCTCCAGAATATTCTTCTTCTCCATCTCCAGCATAGCACTCTCTCTTTGCCTCTCAAAGAGTTTCTCAGAAACCTCCCTTCTCCTTTTATCAAGCTCAGCTATTTTTGAATTTTCAAATCCTCTCCCTACCCTCTCCCTCATACTCTCTCTCTTCTCTATCTCCAGGGAGATCTGCTTGGCCTCTTCCACAACAGCCTTAAGCTCCTCCTCTTTTTTCCCAATTTTGTCCTCAATTTCTTTTGATTCCTGTTTTGCTTCTTTGGTCTTCTCTCTAAGCTTTTCTATCTCCTCCTTCAGGAATTCAATCTCCTCCTGTTTTTTTTCAATTGTTGATGTTAAGCCCCCTATTTCACCCTTTATCCTCCCGCTCTCCCCTCCAGACGTGCTTACAATCCTCCTTGTTATCTCGTCCAGTTTTTCTTCAATCCCTCCAATTTCCTCCTCAATTCTGGATAATTCAACTATTCTCTTTTCCTTTTCTCTTCCCATCTGTTTTAGCACGGGTTCTATTTCACCTCTTTCAGCTTCTAGTTGATGGAGGAGAGAATAGAGGTATACTGCTTTGCTCCTGTGGAGCTCCTCCTGCATTCTTTGATATTTTAGGGCAAT
>JAOZPI010000070.1 GCA_029932835.1 archaeon
CATTCTCATTCCTGGAACCGTGACCAGTTCGTATGCTAAGTGCTTTACCCTCTCCTCCACATCCTTTATCCCCAGAATACTAAGCGCTGCTCTCAATTGCTGTTGCTGAAGTGTTTGCTCGTTTGCTATGACATTTATGCAGTCGCCCTGTTTGAGTTTCCATAAGTGATACGCGATATCGCGGGTTGTATAGAGAGTGGTTCCATCGCTCCGCATTAACACCAGCTCTTTTTTTATTCCATAAGAGGTCAAATCCAATGCTTCCACACCATCCCTTTCAAACCACTCCTTGCTCTTCCTGAGTCTTTGGATAACCTCCTCTACCGCACCACCGAAAACAAACTCGCTCTCTCTCACATAGGTATCCATCTCCACCCCGTAATCCGCAAAGGTCTGCCTGAAACCACGAAGAGCTGTATCAACTATAAAATCAAAGATCTTCCGGGTTTCCTCACTCCCCCGTTCGTAATTTTTCTGAAGAGCCTTAGCTACTTCTGGGTCTACCTCCCTGTTTGCCTCTACATACATCTCTCCAAGCCATGCATCTGGTTTTTTGCCAGAATTTCTCAAATCCTCCTTGTAGTTGTGGTCATCGAGGAAAGAAGCCAAAAGAGCTAACTGCCCCCCCATATCATTAACGAAAAACTGTGCTTCCACGTCGTGTCCAGCAAATCGGAGTATCCTTACCATTGAATCCCCAATTATAGAATTTCTGAGATGTCCAACATGGAGAGGCGCATTAGGGTTTGCTGAGGTATGCTCCAAGATTATGCGCCTCTTTTTTTTCTCTAGAGAGCCGTAACGGGATCTAAGATCAGAGAGAGCGTCAAATAAGATGTCTGCTAGTAGGTTGACGTTGAGATAAATGTTCAAAAATCCATTGACTGCCTCCGCTCTTTCTACAACACCACCATGGAGTAGAGCAGCAAGCTCCCGAGCAAAGTCTGCTGGACTTTTTCTCTCCCTTTTTGCGTAGGAAAAGCAAGGGAGGGAGAAATCTCCACCTATGGTAGGTGGCACCTCTTTTATCACCTCGGGGGGTACAGGGCCAATGTATTCTGCGATCTCCCCGGCGATTAATTCCTTAAGTGGCTTCATGTAGATTTATAAGGAGGTAGGGAAAAAACCTTACAGTTTTAGGGCGTAGAGCTTTTTGAGGATGGAGGCAAAAATATATGGAAGGTTTGAGAGATATGAGAGGGTGAAAGCACCTTGTTTTTATGAAAGAGGGGGGATGGATGGCTGAATATATAAAGATACCGAGGGAGAGAGTCGGAGTACTAATTGGACATGAAGGGGAAACAAAGAGGCTATTGGAGAAGAAGTGCAACGTGAAGCTCAATATTTCAAGTGACGGGAGCATTAGTATAATATCCCCAGAAGAGGACGGCCTCAGGGAGTGGAAGGCCCTCCACATAGTTAAGGCCATAGGGAGGGGTTTTAACCCAAGGCACGCGCTGGTACTGCTTGGAGACAATTATGTCCTGTCAATAATAAACATCTACGAGCTTTCAAATGGAAAGGAAGCCCGAGTTAGGAGGATACGGGCTAGGGTAATAGGGGAGGGGGGGAAGGCTAAGACCACCATAGAAACCCTAACAAAAACGCGAATATCTGTGTATGGAAAAACCATCTCGATAATAGGGAAGGAAGAAGACGTGGAGGCTGCAGAGAGAGGTATAGAAATGCTAATAGATGGAGCCAGACACGCAACCGTCTATAAATTTTTGGAGAGAACAGAATTTGGGGCCAGGTCTTAGAGGGTAAAAAACCTAGAGGGTAAAAAAGAAAAAAGAAAGGCTTACGCCTTTCTTGCGGTGGAATATATTACCTTCAGAGCCACAATAATTGCCGCAGGTCCCACAAAATAGCTCACCATGTTCATCAGAACTCCGATGAACACGGCAATGGCTGAGAGCTGTGCAGCAATATTTGAGATAGACTGCAGGACTCCCATAGCTCCACTGGCTGTGGTTATTGCAATAGCCCCAATAAGGAAATTTACCGCTTCCTTATCAGAGACATTCACAATTCCCACAATGAGGCCGATGACCGCTAGTACCCCAATGAGAAGCCCATTGGTGGACATGTTCAAGCCAACATCAACTCCTACTGCCTGCAATCCTGCAAGAATTCCTGCTATTATTGCTATCAGAAAGCCTATCATAAAGGCCCAGGCTCCGAGCTCTTTTCCTGTTGTGGACCTCGCAGCGCTGCTGATCACTCCTGCAGGTTTTTTGATAACTACTTCCTCTACCTGGTCATCTGCACCCGTAATCCCACCTACCTTTAGATTCTTTTTTCTGGCCATTTTGGTTGGTGCCCCTTCTGTACGGTTTGGGCACTTTATTAACAGCTCAATCTTTAAAAATCTTTAATTGGAGCTCCAAACCACCTATGTTTTTATAGATTCTTCGGTAATGAGAGGAGTAATAAAGACTCAGAGAGCGGAAAATGAGCCTAAACTTTAGGGTTTTGCCACAGGTTTTGTTCAGACCCAAAGAGGCCTTTGAGAGTATAAAAGAGCAGACAACCCTGGTGGACGGGGTTATAATGTATATAATCCTGGCGCTTATAGGAGCTCTTATTGGGGTACTGCCAAATCTCATTTCAAGTTTATTATTTTCAATTTCATTGGGAATGGGAGCAGGTTTATTAGTATTCCTGTTTATAGCATGGCTCTCTTCTAAACTGGCTGAATCCATTGGTAAGGGAACTTCAGACGTGGGGAAGACTATTGGGTTCCTCGGATACAGTCAGGTAGTTAGTTTAGTAATGAGTGTTGTTACTTTGTTGATCAGATTTCTTCTCTCAGCTGTACCTTATAATCCTCTTTCCCCTTCTAGAATGATTGGATTTGGTTTTACAATAGTAGGGATAATAGTGGGGTTTATCTGGTCATTGTACGTCGCTGGTTCTGGAGTAGCAGTTGCCAATAAGGTTACTAGGGGCACAGGAATTCTATCTTATTTCCTAGGGGTTGTGATAACGGTGCTAATAGTCTTGGGGGTTCTGTTTTTGGTGGGGGCATTCGTGTATACGGCCTATATGAGGGGCTTGTTTTGGGTGTAGACTCCTCCCCGCTATGGGGCTGCTATGATCTCAGAGAGTGGGGTCCTACTTTTTTACCTCCCTCAAAAAGTTCTCCAAGACCCTTAACCCCCACCTACCGCTCCTTTCTGGGTGAAACTGACAAGCAAATATGTTGCTCTGCTGAACAGCTGCCGAAAAATCGGAGATATAGGTGCAAACAGCTGTTGTTTGCTCGCCCACCCGCGCATAATAAGAATGAACGAAATAGAAGCTCTCTCCGGTTTTTATTCCATCGAATAGTGGCCCTCTGAGATCAAAAACCTCGTTCCATCCCATGTGAGGCACCTTACCGTCTGAAAATCGCACGCAGCGCCCAGGAAATAACCCCAGACCTCTCACACCCGGGGACTCTTCACTTCCCTCAAACAAGACCTGCAGCCCTAGACAAAGACCCAAAAACGGAACCCCGGAATTTAGGATATCTAAGAGAGCATCGCGAAAGGGTTCTATTTTCTGCATCGCGCTTCCAAAACTTCCCACGCCCGGAAGCACTATTGCATCTGGAGGGTCTGAAACCCTTAGCTCATTAGGGGTGGCTACCTTTACTCTCGCTCCAATCCTCCGCAATGCGTTGGAGATACTGCGGAGATTTCCAGATCCATAATCTATCAAGAGGATCATTATCCGAGTTTATGAGAAGTTTTCAGTATAGTATTTTTATTTTTGCTTAATTAATACCTATGTGGACTTAATAGATAAGCTTTCTCCGTATGCAAGAGGGGTGGAGAAGGAGATAAACAAATGCCTCAGGGGAGAACCAGAGGAGTTATACAAACT
>JAOZPI010000019.1 GCA_029932835.1 archaeon
TTATGCAAGGACATAGTATTCTCAATTTTGGCTTTCTGTGGCGGAGGGAAGACATGTACAGAATCTCGGGGCGGTTATCCATGAGATAGAACAAGGGATATAAAAATTTTGGCTGCGGTTATGGAGGTTATGTCCCCAGAATCAAAGAGGGGGTTGGTCTCCACTATATCAAAACCAACCATGTTTCTTATTTTGCTTATCTCTTTGAGGACATCTTCCAGAGACAAACCACCGGGCTCTGGGTTCCCAACACCAGGGCAAAGAGAAGGATCGAAAACGTCCATGTCTATGGAGATATAAACCGGATCGTTTGAGAGCTTCCTTGGTAGCTTTTTATAGAGTTTTTTCTCAGACTCCTCTACCACCCTGACCCCAACCTGCACTATCCGGACTCCCAGTTCATATATCCTGCGCATGACGGTTGCATGCGACCATTTCTCGCCAAGGTAGGTGTCCATAAGATCTGGGTGCGCATCAAAATGCAAGACCTGGAGGTTGGGATGCATACTTTTCAAAACCTTAATTGCTGGATAAGAGAGAGAATGCTCACCCCCAAGAATCACAGGCTTGGATTTTGGATTCCTCTGAATGGCTGCAGAGAGCACTTCCTCAAGGCGGCTGTTTGTTTCCCTGAGATTTCCAGGAACAGGGACGAGATTACCAACATCCACAATCCGCCTCCTGAAGAATTCTTCTGGTTTTTCCAATTCTAGGAGCTCCTTCCTTATCCATAACGGTCCAAAGCGCGTCCCAGGACGGTAGGTTGTCGTAGAATCAAAGGGAACACCAAGAACAAGAAACTCGGCATCTTCTAGGTTACAGTGCGACTCAAGGATGAGGTTTTTATCCAAATAGAGCTCCATGGTTTAGTTAGGTTTTCTTAAAATATAAATCCTCCGGGTTAGGGAACGGTGGACATATTGGGAGAAGCTACTCCGCATCTCAAAGGGTGATATCGGACGAACGATAGAAGCACCAATCGTAGAGGTTATATCTGGGTTGTCTGGGACTGCAAAGACCAAGTAGCCTCCCTCACGAAGGCACGAATATGCAGAGGCCAAGAAGCCTGCATAAAGCTTGGGGAGAGACCAATGATAGGTCTTGCTGGATCGAGCATAGGGAGGATCAGTCACTATAGCATCCATTTCACAAAAGCCATCCTCTTCCAGGTTGGTAGCATCTCCAGTCGAAACCCTAGCGCTCAATCCATAGTAGGATAAATTCCTTATTGCCCCCCACACCATCTCCATATCCATGTCAAGCCCGTATGCCTCCAATCCCATAAGAGCCGCTTCTATCAGGATAGAGCCAGAACCACAAAAGGGATCCAAAATCCTTGATCCCTCCCTGGTTCGGGCGAGGTTCAGGAACAAACGGGATAATTTTGGGCTTAGAGAGAGGGGATGAAAAAAGGGTCGTTTGTTCGGATCTCTGGGGGAGAGAGGAGGGGGGGATGATTTCCTCAATGAGAAAAAAAGCTGGCGACCCAGCTTGAAGAGATAGATCGTTTTTTCAGGGCTTTTGAGATCAACATCTATACCAGTTGCTCTCTTCACAGAGTTCCCCAGTAGCCTCTCCATTTCTCTGTCCGACTCAAAACCAGAACACCTTACGGAAAAACTGGAAGAGCCCTGAAGGTAGGAAGGAATATCCTTTATTAGGTTTTTAATACTTGCAATTCTATTTACAGGGTAGAAAGCACGCGTTAGAGCCAAGCGGGAGAGGACACCAGAGGGAAGGTCAGACTTTGAAACCACCATATGTTCACTATTCGCTATTATCTGGAACCCTTTTCCATAGGCCTCATAGATGGCCTTTATTTCCTCTACGGGGAGAAGGGGGTGCTCGCCAGATATATGAAACAATATCATAACTGAAATATGGCAAGAGAGAATAAAAAGGACGAAGGGGAGAAGACAGAGGGAGAGGATAAAAGAAAGAAAAGACGGGATGTGTTCAAGCTAAAGGCATGGGATGACTTCAAAACGACAGAAGAGATATATGTCCCAAAAATCCTTGCAAACCAGATAATAGGGCAGGATGAGGCTGTGGAGGTTATAAAAAAGGCAGCTGCCCAGAGGAGGCACGTCCTTTTAATCGGAGAGCCGGGCACAGGAAAAAGCCTTTTGGGGCAGGCTATGGCAGAGCTGCTCCCTATGAAAGAGATGCAGGATATCCTCATTCTTCCAAACAGAGAGGATGAGAACAACCCGAAGGTGATGGTAACTAAGGCGGGAAATGGTATAAAAATTGTAAGAAAGGCACGAATCAGCAACGCAGGAGAACCAAGGGGACTCCTCTTTATTTTTTCCTTTCTGATGCTTCTCTATCCGTGGATCCTCTACTGGCTAACAAGCATTGATCCGGTTATTATTGCAGCTCAGATGCTAGTGAGCATTGTTCTGGTCTCTGTTATGATACTTGCTACAAAGCTTGTGAAGACCGAAACGAAACAGGTCCCACGGCTCCTTATCAACAATGCTGATGTAAAGAAGCCACCATTTATCGAAGCTACTGGGGCTCATGCAGGTGCCCTCTTGGGAGATGTGAAACACGACCCCTTGCAGTCAGGCGGTTTGGGAACGCCAGCCCATCTGAGGGTTCTCCCAGGACTTATTCATAAGGCGAACAAGGGTGTTTTGTTCATAGACGAAATAGGGACTATGGACATCAAGGTACAACACGACCTGCTGACTGCGATGCAAAATAGAAAGATGCACATCACAGGAAGAAGCGAGATGTCATCCGGCGCTATGGTAGTCACAGAGCCAGTTCCGTGTGATTTTGTTCTGGTAGCTGCTGGAAATGTGGAGGTATTGAAAAGGTTGCATCCAGCCCTAAGATCGCGTATCCAAGGCTATGGCTATGAGGTGTATATGAACGATTCTGTGGAGGACTCAGACAGAGAGAGGAGGAGGTTGGTGCAATTCGTAGCCCAAGAGGTAGTAAAGGATGGGAAGATACCGCACTTTGAAAAGAACGCAGTCAGGGAGATTCTGTTAGAATCAAAGCGCAGGGCTGGAAGAAAGGGAAGACTGACACTGAGGTTAAGAGAGCTTGGGGGGCTTGTGAGGGCTGCGGGAGACCTAGCGGTGGAGAGGGGGCATGCCTACGTCAAACGGGAAGATGTGGCGGATGCGCTGGCTATTTCAAGAACCCTTGAAGAGCAGGTGGCTGATAAGTACGTGGAGAGGCGGAGGGAGTATGAGGTCATAAAGACAAAGGGGGAAGCAGTGGGCAGGGTAAACGGATTGGCGGTCATAGGGGATGGGGGGATAGTCCTGCCTATAGTCTCAGAAGTAACAGCAGCTGAAAGCAAAAATGAGGGCAGGGTTATAGCAACCGGGAGACTGGGAGATATAGCGAAGGAGGCGGTAGAGAATGTATCCGCCATTGTAAAGAAGTATATGGGAAGGAATATAAGAAATTATGACATTCATGTGCAGTTCTTACAGACTTATGAAGGAGTAGAGGGAGACTCCGCATCCATAAGCGTGGCGGTAGCGGTCCTCTCTGCTATAGAAGACGTCCCCGTGAGGCAAGACGTGGCGCTGACAGGATCCATAGATGTGAGGGGGGAGATCCTGCCGGTGGGGGGGATAACCCCAAAAGTGGAGGCTGCAATAGAGGCAGGGGTGAAGGAGGTTATAATACCAAAGGCAAACAAGGAGGATGTGATATTAGACAGGGAGAAAGCAAATAAGATAAAAATAACCTACGCGGAGAATATAAGAGATGTGATAGAAAGGGCGATGCCAAAGGGGAAAAAGATCCTCCGAAGGCTCCGGTCCCATCCCTAAATCCAGCCGAGTATTTTCACTACAAGAACTATCCCAAGAGCTATCATAACCATCCACAAAACTGCATTGAAAGCCCCAGACATGAGGCCCAAGGTATGGCCAATCTGCGGCGCTGCTACCTCTGTTATGGTCTTGCCCCACTTGGTCCTCATTCTGTCCTCCTCCACAACCTTTTTCTGTTCCATGCTGTCAATCTTCTTGCTCAGGTCCTCAATCTGCTTCCGCAACTCCTCGTTTGGTGCAGCCTTTAGCTGCTCTAGTGTCTCCAAGAGCTTTGCCTCGCGCATCTTCATAGCCTGAAGCGTTCCCTGAAGCTCAGCCTGAAGCCGGGCTATCTCTGTGGGATTGCCCCTAGAGGAAGCAAGCTCGCGCAGCTGCTGTGACAGAACTCCAATCTGTCGACGGACATCCACAATCTCTGTCCCAAGGGCAGAAACCTCCTTGGGTGTTCGGGGCTTGGATTTCCTTGACCTGACATCTCCCCTTGTTTTGGGGGCCTTCTTCTCCCCCCCTTTCTTTTTAGAGGTCCTACCCTTTTTTGCTGCCTTCTCATGCTCTTCTAGCATTTTTCTGGCATCCCGGACAAAGGAGGGCTCTTTGGGTCGACTAGCCCTTTTGTTGATAGGGTTGTTAAGAATAGTGAGCGACGGTCTCTTAGCACCCTTACGCGTTATAACAGTTGTGGGCTTTTTTGCAGCCATTTTAACATAAATTTTACACGTAAAAGCATAAAAACTTGTTCAGCTGGAGAAAGAAACACGGGGGTTAGAGGAGATGAGTGAGGAGCAGGATGGTAGAAAGAGCCAGGACCAACAGCCCTATAAAGAGGTTCAGCCTCCTCATGTTCCGCTCTATGTCCAACTCTCGGATTATTTGATCTATGAGAACGTCTGTCATCTCTATGCGAGATCGGATGTCATTATACTCCATACTTATCCCCCGAAGTTCGTCCCTAAGCTCCTTCAGCCTTTTTTTGTCAGCAGAGAGGGAGGGACCCTTCTTCTTATCAGCCATTTATATTTTGGAGATTATATACTTTTTGGAGATCAGGAATAAAAGCACAGACCTTTACTGGGGGTGGTTCTATCGGAAAGTTCTATCGGAAAAATGGCCTCCTGTAGAAGACAACATATGGGTACGGAAGAAAATCCCTGGCCTCTACTCTGTGCCTCCCATCGCACTTTGCGTATCTCTCCGCATCCCCACGGCTGAGTTTTACCCGAGGCCTTGAGACATTCTTCATAAGGAGGGAAGGCCAGATCTCGTCGCCGAGAAGGATGCCTGTCCGAACTGGGTAGGAACCCTCACCCTCTCCATAGACAACCTGAACGAAGAAATAGGCCCTTAGCTCTGAGTCCCCAGGGAAGTAATACTTGGTGTCTGCAGAGGTCTTGGGACGGAGGCGGTTGAGGTCTTTGAGAAATTTTTGAACCTCCTTTCGCCCCATCCCAGATGTTACACTATAGCCATGTGATGTTTTTTTAACCCCCCAGAGCTCTGGCTGCTCCCAGATTGGTGAACCCTCGGCCAAGTAAAACTGTGTGGCGGCATGCCTTTCTATATATCTCGCGTTTCTCTTCAAGAATTCTACGGTCTCCTCTGCCTCCTCTCTCGTCTCTCCCGGAAACCCAAACATTATAAAGGCAACATTTGTAATCCCGACCTCATAAGAATTTCGTATTATCGCCTCCACCTCCCTTATGTTTGTTCCCTTGCGCATCAAATTCAAAATCCGCTGGCTGCCAGACTCCACACCCCATACCAACACTCGGAACCCCTTGGCGTGCATCCTCTTCAGAAGGTCCTTGTCAAACCCCTTTGGATAGGCGTAGGAGTAGTAATACGCATTAGGGAGCTCCTTTACAAGCACTCTGGCTCTCCGGGCAGTCATGGTTTCATCTTGGAGCATTATGAGGTCTGTTCTGTACTTGTCTTTATATGTTTCAATTATCTCCCTTAGCCTCCTCCCGCTGTATTCATGATACCCAGAATAGGTGTTATGATGGCTACAAAATGCACACCTAGACCACTCACACCCCCGCGAGGTTATGGCAGGGAGAACGCGGACTGGAGGAAAAAAGGAATCCAGATCGTAGTCGGAGAAGTCAGGAATCTGCAAAGAGTCTAGATCCTTTATAGGCTCTACAGGCCCGTCATATCCGGGATAGGAGAGGTTTGGAAGGGGTTTTATTTGGCTGGTTTCTATCATATCCAAGAGACCGAGCAGAGCCCTTTCCCCTTCATGATGGATAATAAAATCTGGATTAAAGAGACGCATCACATAGCTCCTTGAGGTAGGTGTAAGAACACCGGGACCACCGAATATTATTGGGATGTCCAGATCTTGTTTTAGGGTTTTTACAACACTCTGCAAGACCCGCACCACTTCTGGGTGCCCGTATGGATCCCAAACAGAAAATCCAACGACATCAGGGTTTGTGCTCTCTATCTCTGAGATCAAATAGCGCGGCAGCCACTCTGGCCACACCTCTTTCTCTACAAAACTCAGAAGCTCCCAAAGGTCTGCGACTGCCTCCGGGTTCGCCTTGTCTGCAATAGAGGTGGAGGTGGCTATCTGATAATTAAAATCCAAAAACCACCTTAGCCACTCCTCCCCCCTCTCTTTCACTACGCCACTGTATCCCTTTAAGAAGAGGGAAAATGCCTCTCTATCCCTCAAACACTGAAGGGTAGTCGGAGAGCCCAGAACCAAAGAGGTGTTTACGCCTGCCGCTCTGCACTCAGCAATGAGGTACCCAATACCCAGATCCGGCATAGACCTGAGGCGAGATTCCTGTTTCTCCACAAGAGTGAATTTCATAGAATGCCTACTTTGGGATAAACATAAACATCACCCAAACAAAGAAGATAACAAGAAAGATATTAGATAGAAAGAGATACCCGACGCCGAGGACGGGATATCGAAAGACGAAAAGATAGACAAGTATGCCCCCCACTATGAGTGCAATCGTCGTGTTCCCTGTCCAGTTCCTCACAAATCCGAATATTGTTATAACTAGGAATATACGTATCAGCAGCCATATAGTGTCCACATCCCCAAAGATTCCCATTTTATGGTGGAATATGCTGGTGGTACATCGGAGCTCTCATGGCTTCTCTTGCAGCAATGCGCTCTCCGATATTTGCTTTTACTATGTCGCCACCCCATAATATGTCAAAGCCATGGACCATCAGGAACATTACTGCGAGTATTAGCACAGAGAGCATACCGTTGGCGTGGAAGAGGATATAATAACCGAATATTAAAAACACAGCAGTTGAGAGAATGCCCCCCCCTAAATTCATATGCATATAGCCGTACAATATGACAAGAGCGATGACCTTTATACCGAACAAGACCTCTCCGGTCATCCCGCCAAATCCGAAAAAGCTGAAGGCTGGTATGAGCAGACAGAATAGATCCATTATTTATATTACAGGAGCACATATTAAAAACAAAAGACAGGGAAAAAGCAAGCCCTTATTTAAGGGGGGTCTTTTTGGATTGGGCCGAATCCAACTAAACTCGCGGTATGGTTATCCTTCCCTCCTCATCGCCCACATCTATAGTCCTCCCCTCAAGGTAGAGAAGACCTGTAATAGCTGCTGATATGGAGTCCAGCTCATCGCGAGTTAATATCCGGTCTGTGAGACCCCTAACCAGATGACTCAAGGACTTTTGCATCTCAATATCGGACCTGTGGTAAAACCCCAATATCTTTGCTGTGGCTGTACTGAAAACTTCTATCACACGGTAATCAGACCGAAGGCTATTGGCCAGAGCGATACCACGCTCCACAAGCCTTGCCATGCCAGGCAGGTTGTGTGGAAGAGCTCCGTATTCCTGCAGTTCCCTATCAGAGGCTCGCATAACCCCATTGCGTGCAGGAGTCAAAGGAGCGTCAATAGCTATAACATCTGGGTTTAAGAGGGCGCACTGCAGCTGTATCTCCCCATCCCCCTTTAGGACCATGGTTTTTGCCACTTTATCCCCCCCAGAAACCGAGATAGCACAGAGACCGGTGTTGTTTTTCTCGCTTCCCGCAAGGTCTATCCCAACAGCAAGCATAGGTATTTATTCCGGCGTTTGCCTAATAAAGGCGTTTTTAAGGCAAAATCCTCAAAATTAGAAGACATGGCAGCGGTGTGTGACAGGGAGAGATGCATCCATTGCGGTGGATGTGTAGGCGTGTGCCCAAAGGATGCGATCACACTCAGAGAGACGAGGATTGAGGTAGATTCTAAGAGGTGTATTAATTGTGGATTGTGTGCCAAATTTTGCCCAGTCGGTGCAATGCGCATAGAAGATGGAGTATGATGTCGTAGTTGTCGGAGCTGGACCCGCTGGATGTATGACTGCGAAGACTTGTGCAGAGAGGGGGCTCTCTGTCCTACTCTTGGAAAAGGATGCAGAAATCGGAGCACCGAAGAGGTGTGCAGAGGGGATCAGTATGAGGGGCTTTGAGAGAGCAGGGCTGGAGTACAATAGGAGGTATATAGCACAGGAGATTGACGGGGCGGTTCTTTGGTCTCCAAGCGGAAAGAGTGTGGTTATGCAGAGCGAGGAGTCAAGGGGTTATGTTCTGGAAAGAAAGGTATTTGAAAAGTATTTGGCCAGAGATGCAATTATGGCAGGAGCCAAGGTTATGATGAAGGCTAGTGCTGTGGGGCTATTAAAGCGAGACGGAGAGGTAGGCGGAGTAGTAGTGGAATCAATGGGGGAGCAGGAGGAGGTAAAAGCGAAAATTGTGATCGGGGCAGACGGAGTTGAATCAAAGATAGGGAGAATGGCTGGCATAAAAACACTCAATGTTCTCAAGGATTATATCTCTGGATTTCAGTACGAAATGGCGGGGGTCTCAAATCTGGATATGAGAAAGATACACCTCTGGTTTGGGAATAATATTGCTCCAAAGGGCTATTTGTGGGTATTTCCCAAGGGTGATGAAATCTCAAATGTGGGTATCGGAATCCCGGGAACTGAAAATGAAAAAAAGAGGGCAAGAGAGTATTTAGATGAATTTATATCAGAACACCCGGAGTTTTTTGCCAACGCCTCCCCGATAGAGGTAAACTCTGGTGGAGTCCCAGTGTCGGGTTATATAAAAGAATCATTTGTTTCTGATGGATTGATGCTCGTTGGAGACGCAGCCCAGATGGTGAATCCGATACATGGGGGGGGCATGTCTACCAATCTCTACGCTGCTCAGATATGCGGCAGGGTTGCTGCTGAGGCAATAGGGGAGGGGGACACATCAAAAGAGAGGCTGATGCAGTATGAGAGGGAATGGAGAGAGACGGATGGCAAGAGAATGGAGAAGCTCCTAAAGCTCAGGTATTTTCTAGAGAATTTGAGCGATGAGGACTTTGAGTACTTTGCAGATGTGCTGAGCGGAGAAGATATAAACAATATGCAGAAGGGGAAGACAAAATTTTTGCTAAAGATGCTGGTAAAGAAGCCAAAACTCCTTTTGTATGCAAAGAGGTTTCTGTCGGGATAAGGCCTATTTGGACTCGACACGTGCCTTGGATTTGTACTTGTCCGGCACAATAACCCCCTCTATCTCCCGGTCTCTCTCTATGACAAGATGTGGACCAACCCTTGCATTTCCCTTCACGACACACCCACTACCTATATAGACATTGTCTCCTATTACTGCTCCCGGCCAGATATCCACATCCTCGCCAATCACGCAGTTGGATCCCACTATACAGCTCTTCAGCTTGCTTCCAGCTCCTATCCTTGTGCCCTCAAACACCACAGAGTACTTTACAGCCGAACGCTCTGCATTTACGTGATCACCAAAAACTGAAGAGAGAAGTTTGGTCTCATTGAGAGAGCATTCGCTCCCAAGAAAGTTCTTCCTCCGCAGATAGTGCTGTGTTGCCTCTAGATAAGCTGCTGGAGTTCCGATGTCCCTCCAAAAAGCGGTTGTTATACTGCCACAGATTTTCTTTCCCTCTTGGAGCATTCTTGGGAAGAGATCTCTGGAAAAATCATAGAATCCGGAGGGGATGTAATCCAAAACTGAGGGTTCCAGTATGTAGATCCCATCGTTTGCCAGGTTGCTGAATGTCTCATCAGGAGCAGGCTTCTCCAGGTACTTGACTATCTCCCCGTCCCTCATCTCGGCTATGCCGAAGTGCGACACATCAGCAACCTCCATGAGAGATATAGTAAGCTCTCCCCCCATCTTCTTATGCTCTCTGTAGAGCCTTCTGATGTCTATGTCGCTTATATTGTCCCCTTGTACCACAGCAAATGGCCCGTCTACATTTCGGAGTGAATTTTTTACAGATCCGGCAGTTCCCAGGGGATGTTTTTCCTCAACAACCGTTATTTTAGCCTCCCAATTCTCTCCATTTTTGACATACTCCCGTATCTGAGATGCCAGGTAATTAGAGGTTATTGTAATATCATCAAACCCCTGCCTCACGAGTTTCTCTATTATGTGCCCTATGACAGGCTTATTGAGAAAGGGAACCATTGCCTTTGGCCTTGTGTATGTAAGCGGCCTTAGGCGCGTTCCCTCGCCCCCTGCCAGTATCACAGCTTTCATTAGATAAAAATAGAAGAGCGGCCAATATAAAGACAGGAAGATTTAGGGGCGGGATTTTTATCCCTTTTTTCTTTAAGTCTTAGGTTGGTATTGCCTCTGCTCCACGGGCCCGAGGGATAAGGAGCTGAAACAAGTCGGGGAGAAGATGGGTATTAGGAGAAAGGAGGGAGGAAAGAAGCCAAGAAGCTTCCATAATTTTGAGCATCTTGAGAGAGCTATAAGAAGGGGAAGGGAAAGCAGGGTTTGTTACATCATTGACAGCAGGGGAAACGTCTACTTCGGCAGCCCAAAACAGACACATGAGGATCTAAAAGAGGCATTAATACGAAGGGGCCTGAACGAGGAGAATATAGAGGGTGGTGGTTCCTTAGCTATCCTTCGCAAGAGCATCGTCCACTATCCTGCTTCAATGGCAATGTTGGGGACCCCTCCTCTCACACCAGAGAAAGCTGTTTCTATGGAAGAAAACATTGAGAGGGAGTTGAAATCAAGGGGAATAGGGGGTGTCAAATTTGAGGACAGGAAGATAATGAATAAAGAGTGGAGAGAGAGATTCTACAGGATAAAAGAGGAAGCCAGGCGGAGGCGAGAGTATGGATTGTGGGGGGATTAGGGCATTGAAATAGAAAGAGAGACGGGATAGGGTGATATTTATATTTTTTTCTTCATATATTGGTTATGACTCCAAGAGGGTTTCTGCGGTCAAGACGATCTAAAGAGAATGGAAGGGAAAGGAGATTCGTCGTGAAGGGACGGGACTACTTAAAGAGAGCCTTAGGGAGAGTAGGAAGGACGAAAGTGGGATCTGATCCTCCGAAGGTTAGCTATGTGGTAATTAAAAGAGGAGATATATTCCATATTACCATGCACAGAAATCATGAGGATATAGAAAGGGAGATGAGGAAGAGGGGAAGAAACCCCCATAAAGAGAACATAATCTCAACCGGCTCTTTTGAGTTTGAAACAGGGGAGAGGGGGATCAAGATAACCCATTACCCATCGTCCTTCGTTTTTCGTAGTGGGGTAGGGGATGAAGAAGCAGAGAGAGAAATGGAGGAAATAATAAGAAGCGAGCTAAGGAAGATGGGTGTAGGGGATGTAGAGATAAAACAATATCCCATAAAATCCCCAGAGCTGATGAAGTATACACACCCCTGGGGCCTTAGAAGAGAGCCGTACTACCATCCAGGAGACTAAGCCAGATCATTCAAACTCAATAGTCGCGGGTGGTTTGTTGGTCAGGTCATAAAGAACGCGTGTGACTCCCTTTACCTCAGAGACTATGCGATTTGCCATACGCTGGAGAACCTCTTGTTTGATTGCCATGGAGTTGGCGGTCATGGCGTCTAGGGATTCAACAACCCGGATCGCCACCATATAGCCATACTCTCTAGAGTCCCCCTTCACACCAGTGGCTCTTCCAGGGAGAACCGCAGCGAGTGCCTGCCATGGCTCTATCCTCGCCTTCTTAATCTCCTCCAAGACTATGGCATCAGCCTCCCTCGCAACCTCTAGCCTCTCCCGTGTAATCCTGCCCACCACCCTAACGGCAAGGCCCGGCCCTGGAAAGGGCATCCTCTCACTAATTTCGGGGGGTAAGCCGAGGGCCCTGGCAAGTTCCCTGACCTCATCCTTGTATAGATCCCGGAGGGGTTCCACAAGTTTCAAAACCATACCATCCGGAAGGGTAACGTTGTGATGTGACTTTATCTTTCCCCCAGTTTCTATCCAATCAGGAGCTATGGTTCCCTGAACCAGAAAAGTAGCACCACACTCCTTGGCCTGTCGCTCGAAGATGTCTATGAATTTATGGCCTATGATCCTCCTCTTTTCCTCAGGATCTGCAACCCCCTCTAACAAACCCAAGAACTCCTCGCGAGCGTCAACGAGCCTGAAATCCAGCCCGTATTTACCCTGGAAGGTCTTTTTGACCATCTCGGGCTCGTTTTTTCTCATAAACCCAGTATCCACAAATACAGCAGTAAGGCGGTCTCCTATAGAGCGTGCCACTAGAATAGCAGAGACACTGGAATCCACCCCACCACTAAGCCCAATTATAGCCCTGCCGCTACCCACTTGTTTTCTTATCTTCTCTATTGCCTCTTTAATAAACCCCTCTGTCCAGTTGCTCATTGTTCTCTCGAAATCCAGACGCAAGACTTAAATATTAGGTGGTTAAAAATATGCGAGGACTAAAACTGAATATCCACAAAGGAGCCATCCTTGAGGCCAAAGAAGTCCCTGAGGTTCTTCTCTGCCACAACCTCTATAACGTCCTTTCGGTGTCCGCCCTTCTCAGGAAATACCGCAAAGGCCCTCTCTCCATTTACGGAACAGGGAGCCAATTCTACAGACCCGAACTTTCCAAACCCCTCTATCTCAACAAACTCGAGGGGTGGCAGCTCCTTTATCTTCAGATTCAAAGTCCCTGGATAGGGATAAAGCCCTACCGCCTTTTCTATTTTGCTTGCATAGACCTCTACATATTTCGCACCCTCCCCATTTCCAGATACAACCTGAGCCTTCATATTTTACACACCTCCGGTGGATTTAATTTGTGCTTATTAGCCTGAATCATGTTCATTATCCTCTTGCTCTCAGTCCCTGTAGACAGAGCCTTGTCCAAACGCGCGTATGTAATTCCAAGCTCATCCTCATCTGTCTGTCCAGCCCACAAACCTGCTGTCGGAGGTTTTTTTATGATCTCCCCTGGGATGTCCAGATATTTGGCGAGCTTTTGTACCTGCGTCTTGTAGAGATCTCCAATGGGGAGGAGATCACACGCACCATCTCCATATTTTGTAAAATACCCCACTGTAAGCTCGCTTTTGTTTCCAGTACCAAGAACCAGGTAGTTCAGGAGATTGGCGTGGTAGTAGAGAAGAGCCATCCTTATGCGGGCTGACAGGTTGGCCAGAGCCATTTTGTCCGGTTTTAGATACCTTTTGAAGGCACGAAGTATCTCAGTAATGGGAATAATCCTGCTACGAATCCCAAGGCGGGTGGCTAGGAGATCTGCATGCCTAATGTCAGCGGCCCTGGTAACGCCTGATGGCATTAACAAGCCAAGAACCCGTTCTGGGCCAAGAGAACGAACAGCCAGAGTTGCGACAACAGAGGAGTCAAGGCCGCCGCTTAGTCCTATTACAACCCCCTTTGCTCCCGCTCTCTCCACACGGTTTGAGATAAAGGACTCGATCTTTTTCGATA
>JAOZPI010000071.1 GCA_029932835.1 archaeon
ACCACGTTCCTAGGCATCTGACCCTAGACGATGTTGACGTCTACAACAAGACACTTCTCGTGCGTTGCGATCTAAACGTTCCGGTTGATAAAAAGACAAAGAAAATAAAAGAGACATTTAAGATAGAAGCTCACAAAGAGACCCTCACAGAGTTGGCAGACCGGGGTGCAAAAATCGTTGTAATCTCCCACCAGTCCCGTCCTGGGAAACCTGACTTTATAAGCTTGAGGCAACATGCCAAGGTCTTGGGAGAGATCCTAAAGAGGGAGGTGAGGTTTGTTGATGACATCTTTGGTGAAAAGGCCAAGAGGGCGATAGAATCCCTAAAGCCAGGAGAGATAGTCGTCCTCGAAAACCTGCGGTTCCATGAGGAGGAGAACGTAAAGGGAGATCCAGAGGACAGAGCAAAGACCAAAATGGTCCAAGAGTTGTCCAAGTTGGCTGATATATATGTCTGCGATGCGTTTGCTTGCACTCATAGAGACCAGGCGAGCATGGTTGGATTTCCCCACATAATGCCCTCTGTTGTTGCCCGTTTGATGGAAAGGGAGCTGCGGGCTGTACAACAGGTAAACGGAAATCCAAAGCCTCCAATGGGATATGTACTGGGGGGAGCCAAGCTGGAGGATACCTTTTTGATGATAGAGAATGCCATAAATAAGGGATTGGCTGATTACATTCTGATAACGGGGGTCCCTTCTCTTACCTTCTTGCAGGCGAAGGGATACAACATAGGTAAACCTAACGAAGAATTTTTAGCAAAAAACGGGTATGAAACAGCATATGAGACAGCGAAAAAGCTTCTCGAGGGTCACGATGATATTATATACCTACCACTGGACGTGGCAGTGGAAAGGGACGGAAAGAGGGTTGAGGTTGATGTTGATGAATTGCCTGTCAACTACCCGATAAAGGATATAGGGAGCAAAACTATAGAGGAATTCAGCAGGATTATAGGGACACTCAAAACGGTGTTTTGCAACGGTCCTGCCGGGGTTTTTGAAGATCCCAAATTCTCACTTGGAACTCGTGAGCTTTTCCGTGCTATGGCGGAGGCTCCTGCCTATTCTGTGATTGGTGGGGGCGATACTTCGGCTGCAATTCGGAAGCTTGGGATCTCTGGTTTTGATCATGTTTCCTCTGGCGGCGGAGCTCTTCTCCACCTTCTCGCAGGTAAGGAATCTACCGCTCTGAGAGAGATACTAACGCAAGCCGCTCCTCTCCCGTCACGAAAGCTCAAAGAATAGCTCTCAGCCTAGCATTTATCTGTGAACTTGCATATCTCCACAATTAGTTTTTCCTTTGGGAGGTCGTACATATTACTCAAGAGCACGCCGTAATAAACCCTGTATGACTGTTCGCCACCTGGGGCCCCTTCTATTCGTATCACTGGATCAGCTGGCATGTCTATACCTGCCATTCCCCACCTCTTCTTTGCCCAATCCTGCGTCTTGCTGTTAAATATCTCCAAAACCACCACATCTTTCATCTCTGCAGCTATGTCCATTAGCGTGTTTCTCCAGTTTACTGGACTCACGCAGAGGTGGCAGTTGTTGTTGTAGAAATACCTCACAATTACATACCCCTCCTTCTTGTAGGCTTCTTCTGTTTCGATTCCTATAGTGTCTGTGAACACATTATTTTCTAGTTCCGCATTCCCCTCCTCAGAGAAAAAGTTGTCTGGTAGTGTGATTGTTATCTTGGATTTTCCTTCAATACCCCCAATAGAGCTGATAATTCTCCTCTTATTGTTTGGGTTTTCCACAACCACCCCGACCGTATCTGCTGTTATGCCATCAAACCTAAAGACAGAGGACTCTTCTTCCTTTACGGTGATCAAGCCTCCGTGTTCATCAATAAGCATTACGCGTATTTTTCCCTCTACAGACCCGTTTAAAACAACGGTCACGTTGTGAACAGAGACACTGATTCCACAGTCCTCGGGGCAGAGAGAGCTATTCTCCCCTAATTCTACCTCGCACACCCTATCACCACAGATCGCACCCTCTATGGCTTTAGTCTCCCTTTGTGGGGCATTGCCCACCATCAAAGCCACAAGAGCGAGGACTATGATCCCCACCCCCACCACTAACAGACTATAATTTCTCACAGCCTTCATCAGGTTTTCTTAAGGATTCTTTTAATAAAAATATGTAATGAAAAATCAAATAGACAAACTTCTAGAATACAAAAGAAAGCGCACCCCAGACACTCCAGAACCATCAGGAGGAACTCCCCACAAGAACCCCATCTTTGTAATTCAGGAGCATCATGCTTCCCACCTCCACTGGGACCTGCGTTTGGAAATGGGTGGCGTTTTGAGGTCTTGGGCTGTTCCAAAAGAGCCACCGACTGAGAAGGGCGTAAAGCGCCTTGCTGTCCAGACAGAGGACCACCCCCTAGCTTATGCAGATTTTGAGGGTGTTATTCCTGAGGGAATGTACGGAGCTGGGAGGGTAAAAATATGGGATAGGGGGTCATTGGAGATAATAGAGTGCATAGAGGACAAGATAGAGTTCCGGCTTCAGGGGAGGAAGATGCGGGGGGAGTATGTTTTGTTGAGGTTTAAGAGGGCTGGGCCAAACTCCTGGCTTTTCTTTAAGAGGTAGTCTATGTTCTCCTCCGGACTATCCCTCTTTCTAGACCTGCGTCTAAAATTATTGTTCTAGAAAATATCTATTGAAAAATAACAAGTTGCTTCACATCACAAAAACACTTTTTATGCTTTTATACCTCCTCCTTCTATCATTATCCCAACTGGAGGTGAGGAATAATGTCATTACAAACCATAAATCATGAAATGGAAGCAGAGGTTTCCTCTGCTAAAAAGCAAAGGTCTGGTCTTCTCAGGAGTGCTTTTAAGAAAATCAGGTCAAATTCGGTGGGTTCAATCCTTAGGGGAACATATCCCGATCCAAAGAGGCTGGAAGAGATCCTATCCAACCTAGAATAGCTCATCAGCTGTTGAACAATCGTCTGCAGATCTGCCCCACCCTCTCTTTTTCATCTGGGGGGACGCATATGTCAACGCTCTTGAGACCTCTTATCTCCCTTTGCAAGTTTCTTGCCAGCGGGGAAACCTCTATCAGGCTCTTTACCCCCTCTTCTTCTATGTTCACCTCAAATTCAATGTCCTTTATTTCCACCCTGCTCTCCAGAACCTCGTGTTTATCCAATCCACTCGCTTCTCGGATCCTCTCTATCTCAACTCCTCTCTTTGAGCTCCAGCATATCTTGTACAACTTTCTGCTCCACAGCATCCTTATTATCCTCTCTGCCAATCTTGATCTCTTCCTTGCAAACTCCAGAAGCTCTTCGTCTCCCATGCGGAGGAGTTCCTCCAAGCTTATGGTCTCCTTTATCTCCCCCATGGCAGCCTCTATCATTGCATTTGCTATGCGGACTGCATGGTGCCAATACACTGCCTCATACATTTGGTTCCTGCCAATAAGGAGGGCCTCTAGTGCGATAACACCCTTCTTCTGAAACACGATCTTCCCATTGCTCATCCCCATAGCATTTATTATCCTATCCGCGTCGATTATTCCATAGGCCACCCCTGTGTAATATGAATCG
>JAOZPI010000072.1 GCA_029932835.1 archaeon
TCATGGCAGTAAAGTGGCACCAAGGCCCATAACCCCCATTGTTCCTGCCCCAGTTTTCCGGATACCTGTTCAGACCCCCCAGTTCTAGATCCCAGAGCTCCTTGTGGATCCGCTCGACTGTGAGTTTCACCTTCTTGTCACTGTCTGAGAATATCCCGAAGTATGCTGGTGCGTAGAGTGCAGCGTCTACATCTGTTACCACAGAGGCGTATGGGTCATACCCAAGGGGGTTGCTATTTTTGTCTTTTATCCTGATGTTCTTTATAAAACTCCTCCTCTTCGTACTCCACAGTGCCCTGCCTATTGCATTTTTTATCTTTCGTGCTTCCCTCTCTACCCCCCTCACATCTCTACCGAGCTCTGTACCGAGCATTGATACCATAAATAACCCACCACAGCATGCAGAATTTGCGTAGATCTCAAATCCCTGCTCATATGCCGGGTATTCATGAATGCTGTTTATGGTGTGTATGAGATCCACCTCGTCGTTTTTATTTTTTAGTATAAACTCCGCCCCCCTCTTTATTTCCTCCCAATAATCCCTCACTAATCCTATATCCCCTGTCTTTTCGTAATATCTCCCGACAGTAAACAGAACCAACCCGTTTCCATCTATCTGAAGCTCTTTGTAAGATCTGTCATTCCCCTCTACATCATACCTCTGTGCAAATTCCCCACTGGGTTTTTGGTTTTTCAGTACGAATTCCAGCCCCTTCCTAGCTTCACTTGTAAGTCCTGCCTCGATAGCCCCTAAAACGGAGATTGAATGGTCTCTTGCGTACACATACGGGTATCTGGTCCCAGGGGGTGAGGCGTAGAACCCACCGTTCTTGTGTTGGTTCTTTTTCAGTATCTTTATACTCTTTTCATACAACCTTTTGGCTTCCTTTAGATTCATTCTTCCCAGCCTATGCTCTCGGAAGGGCTTTATACGTACATGTTTACACAGTCGTATTTTTCCAATAGCTTCTCTATCTCCTCTACACTATGTCCTGACTTTTTAATCGCTTCCTTGTTGAGGACCTTCTCCCCTGTGAGCTTATACTTTGCCCCTAAATGCAGGAGGTCTTTCTTCCCTGCTAGTGTCCCCCTCCTCCTTCTGTAGGCGTAGCACATAGGGCAACACACATTTACAGCCGCTGGTCCCTCTACTCCGGTTTCTCTGGCCTTTACATACTCCATGATCTCCTTGTGGCCCTTTGGTAATCCCATATCCTCTATGAATTCATCCAGTTTTGGTGCAAAGAGGCACATTTTAAAACAGTATAACCCGTTTACCTCCTCGCCCATAAGTCCGCTCCCTTCCGTCTCTGCAAGTTTTTCCCCTATTCTTCGCATCCACTCCTCCGTAGCTTCCGCCCCAATCTGCTTCTCCAACTCATGGACGCCTATCAGGAACGACTTCGTCATGGTTCGTCTTCTCAGCATTTTTTTCCTCCCTCCCTAAATCTTACCTTGGGGGCTATGGCCCACCACACGGGAACCTAATGGTCGTGCCTATAACACACCTACAACATACCTATTGATAACGTGGTTGAAAATAAAAACGAAGACCCTGGGTCATCTCAACCCCGGGAACTCCCCAAAATCCTCATTATCATTCTGTTCCATCCTACCGGTCCTGGGGCGTCCGCAAGTATCAGTCCTGTCACCTGAACCCTTGCGTCATAACTCCCATCCGGTTTTTGTACAAGTATCGGAACATCTACCGATCGCAACATTGGTTCATCGTTTAGGGAGTCTCCAATCCCTACACTTTCTATTTTTCCTCCCCCACTCTTAAAGAGATCTGTAAGTATCCTCACTGCCTTTCCCTTATCATTATTTCCCATTATGTGCCAGTATCTCCCCCCTCTTGTCCACTTCAACCCCCGTCTTTCTATTTCCTCTATGAGCCTTTTTTCATCTCCCTCAAACCTAAAGGCTTCGTCATACTCCCTCCTCTTCGCCAATCGTGCCTCCTCCAGCGAGAGGCCAGAATCCTGCGACAGCTCCTCTGCGCTCATGTCCCCAAATCCACAGATGTCCCCAATCCCCAATTCCCTTATCTCTCTGAGTTTGGACCTTAAGAGCTTGTACCTTACGCCCAGCTCAATTATTGTGTATTTGCCTCTCTTCACGCGCCTCTCCCCTCTTATTTGATTAACATTGATCCAAGGGTATCCCCTTGGAATAAATATTGCCCCCCCATTCTCTGAAATAAAGGGATCCCCTAGCCCCATTTCCTCCCTATAAACTTCAATTTCTGCCCTTGTCTTTGACGTGCACACTACTATGGGTACTCCCCTCCTCTTTCCTTCTTCTAGTGCCTCTCTTGCTCCCTCCCAAGAGTATGTGTTGTGGTCTATGAGGGTTCCATCAAGGTCTGTGAACACTAGAATACCTCTGTATGATGTCATCGGATTTGTCTATATATATTGACGAGAGTATCAAATTTGACGTAAACTTATTTATTCTCTTCCTTAAACTTAATTTTAGGTTCTGGTAGGAGTAGCCCTTTTGCATGTCAGCTCTTCTGGCCATCTCCCCCCACGAGTGCAGTAGTTTTGGCTTTTTGTTCCTTTTCCACCTCTTTATCAGTATCTCCTTAAACTCCCTGATCCTCTCAAGATCCCTTCTTTCATCCTCTGCGGTATAACTAAACCCCTCCATACTTCCTCCTAGTTTTTGGTACCTCCCTATCTCTTTCCTTGCCTCCTCCTCGTAATCCTCTACCAGCCTTTTTATGTCAACCCTCATCCCGTACTCTTTAGTCCAGTACCTCAGGGCAGATATGACCTCCTCCATCATATCCCTCACATGCTTCTCGCTTCCAGGTATATGTTGGTATACTCCAAGATCCACTTCTGCCATATGTTTCATCCCAAATTTCTTCCACACCTGGCACAAAACAGACGTTTCTATGTCATACCCATTTGAGAATTGGATGTCCTTGAGCGCATCTACAACAAATGCACACTCTCCGCTCATGTGATACTTTACTTCCTCCAAGCCCTTAAACAGTCCGCTCTTGCTCAAGGCCCTAAATAAGGGTGCTGCTCCTGTCCTTTCTAATCTCCCCCCAAATTTCCCACCCTTCTTTGTCTCCCTCCTTCTTACATAAACCCCCTTGCTAAAGACTATTCTTGGTTTGTTTTTGTGTGTTTTTGGATCCGAATTCCATGAGTCCAATATTGGCTTACACAGAGCGCATACATAATACTTCCTGAATGATTTTATATCCGAGTCTACGAAGACTATGACGTCCCCATATGTTACAGGTATTGCGTACCACAAGCCTGCCCCCTTTCCCCTCTTTAGAAATTCTATTTCCCCCCTTGTTAAGAGCCTGTGCTTTAGAAATATGCTGTGCAGGAAGGGATCTAGTTGGCTCATAAATCTTATTGAGAAATCAAACCTCCCCTCCAAGGATTTTTGTTTCCCCTCTGGGAGGGACCGAACAAAATTAACTTCATTTGAGAAGGTCTTACAGCGTTTTATTCCGAGTGCTAGCATAAATTTTATGAACTCATAGTCCGGCATCCCCCTAGGGTCTTTGCTTCCATCCACGATAACCACCTCATCTAGAAC
>JAOZPI010000073.1 GCA_029932835.1 archaeon
CACAATCTATCCAGCAGTTGGAACAGTTCTCCCCAACTCCACACACTCCATCACCGCAGTAGCTACACGGACCACAATCTATCCAGCAGTTGGAACAGTTCTCCCCAACTCCACACACTCCATCACCGCAGTAGCTACACGGACCACAATCTATCCAGCAGTTGGAACAGTTCTCCCCAACTCCACACACTCCATCACCACAATACGGCGTGTAGCACTCACCGTTCGTACATCCATAATTGCAGTACTCATAATTCCTCCACTCTGTAGAGCAATTTCGATACCTGTAATACCTCTGTCTCCAATTTCCATAGCATCTATAGCTGTTCTCATATCCTTCTTCACAGTAATTTTGGCAACAGTTTTGCTGGCATGGGAAGTACTTCCACTCCAGGCACGGATCTGTGTCATAATAACCACAAATTCTATACCCGTCGTTATAACACTCTTGTTCCCCATACATACTGCACTCATCAGTGCATTCCACCGGTACACAGCTCCCGTCTCTGCACTCTCCATCACACGCATGGTGCGTTACAGCCCAGTTATTACCAACGCAGTAGTACTCATATAATACATCCCCATCGCAATAGTCAAATTTTGAGTAGGGTGTAAAGGAATTATCTACACCGTATGTGTTGCCCTGTACTGCCCATATAATCCCTCCATCTGTGTCAATACAGTAAGGCTCTATATTTGGTTTGCATGCCCCTCCAGTGCAACCGTGCTCGCAGAATTCATAATTCTTCCATTCGGTTGAACAATCTGGATATTGGTACTTCTTTTGAAGCCAATTTCCTGAGCATCTTGTTTCGTTTAGGTATTTCTCCTCGCACCCAGAGTTGCATTCCCCGTTCGTACATCCATAATTGCAGTATTCATAATTCCTCCACTCTGTAGAGCAGTCTTCGTTTTCATAGAGCCTTTGAAGCCAGTTGCCTTCGCATCTTTTTTCTTCTCTATATCCAGCGCTGCATATCTCCTCACAGGTTAGTATCGCTCCCTTGATCCCCACACTATCTCCTGGTCGTCTCACAGTGATGTGGTTTCCAGTATGATGAAGCTCTACAATTCTAGTAGATACCTTGGTCGCTATTGCGCACCCACACCCCCCCTGATTGGTGCAAATATCATCTGTCCTCTCAAATACCACCCCATTTACTTGGGCTTCCACCACCTCATTGTCCTGATGCCTTTGTGATCCATGAGTACTGAACCCCGTAGCTTTGAGGGTTAGAGTACACCTAGCATTTCCCTCAAATGGGGAGTCAAAGTAATAACCTGGCTCCCATTGGGAACTCCCGTATGGTTTTGTATGAACTGCACAGTATCCTGGGCACTCCTCTTTACATGGGGAGGTCCATCCATTTCCTGTTATGCTGGGGCCACTAGGGTCATCTAGGTTTAGGGTAAAGCTTGCCCCGTATGCAGATCCGAACCCTAATATAACAAGGGCGATTATTGATATCTTGCTTAAGGGTTTCATAGTAGGTTTTTTGTAACCACCGATTAGTAGTTACAATAATTTACAACACCTCCTATAAAAATGCCACTTAGTCTATAACCCTAAAAATATATAAACAATGATACTTAATATACTCACCAAAGTCCAGATGCAGCTGGACAGGAGAGGGATAAGGAATAGAAGGCTGGACAGATCATGCATTTAGGGGATATAAGCTGGATACGCCGGAGTTTTATTGATTTTGACGCACGAGCAGGCCCTATAATGGGCATCAGGGACTGGGACGACGCTGTTTGTGTTGATGTGGGAGGCGAAAAGCTTCTTATGAGCTGTGACGGCCCCTACAAGAAGCGCCTGGTGATGCTGTCTGCGCTAGCCCACGCTGCAACAGATGTTATAGTGAAGGGCGGTCTCCCGCTCTATGCACTTGATGCCCTAGCTGGAGCTGAGGAGGATATCCGTGATATGGTGGAGAGTCTAAGAGTGCAGGGATCGTTCCTTAATATTCCTATTTTAGGGGGCAATACTATACGCTCTGAGACCCCGTCAGCCACCCTCTTCATAGTTGGGAAGCTCCTTCTCCAAAATCCAATACGGGATTCTGGTGCCATGGAGGGAGATCTTCTTCTGCTTCTCGGTGATCCGATATGGGGGAGCAGGGATGAGAGGATGGAGAAGGCGCAGCGATTGTTCTCATGCTGGTGGGAGGTACTAAAGAAGGCACGGATAAACGCTTCTAAGGATGTTACAAAGGGAGGCCTCATCACAACAGTGGCGGAGATAGCTTCACACAGCAATTTGGATTATGAGCTGAATGATCTTTCACTCCCAAAATATCGAAACCTGGACAACTTTCTGATAGCGGTCTCAAGGGACGAGTTTCCAATCCTTAAAGAGATTGCTGACAGCTTCTCTTGTCCTCTCTTGGAGGTTGGAAGCTTGACAAAAGGGCACGATTCTGACACGACCAAGAGGCGCATAAGCTCACGCCCAGCTACACGACAACTTAGAAGGACTGCAGAAATAAAGGGAAAAAATGATATCTGATTACCTTATAGTGGCTCTTATTAGTCTCTTGCCTTGGGTCGAACTTAGGGGAGCTATTCCCTTTGGGATTCTCTGTTTGCATCTCGCTCCTCTCCCTACAATGCTCGTGGCCACCTTCTCCAATTTGCTCGTTTTCCCTCTTTTATACGGGCTTCTCTTGCTTCTTTATCCACACCTGGGAAAATGGGGTCCCTTTCGTTCCTCACTTTCTTATGCAGCCTCCCGTGTACATAAGAGAGGCCCATCCTTTTGGCGGGGCCTTTCACTCTTCCTCTTTGTGGCTGTGCCCCTGCCCTTCACCGGGGCATGGACCGCCACATTTCTAGCCTGGTTCCTAAAGATGGATCGCTTCGCCTCCTTTGTTTCCATCTCCCTCGGACTACTAGTAGCTGCCCTCCTTGTGACCCTGCTCTCACTAAGCTCTGTGTGGCTTCTCTCTTACATCGGTGTTGGAATCTGCTAGTTTATCCACTCCCAAATAGCAATTTCATAGACCGAGGGTATCTGCCCTGGAGCAAGTTGCTTAGAACGAGCATGTGTTATTAACCTCTCTAGTTTGCTCTGTGCCTTTTCTATTACCTTATGCTCCCCATTATCGCATATTTTCTTGTGGTGCTCCAATACCCTTATTGTCTTTTCTACCAGTGCCAGTCGGTCCTCTAGAGGGGCAGGTTTCTGTATGACCTCCCTGTACTCCAACAGTTCCGTAGAAATAGAGCTCTTATGCGTTTCCCTCTCTATAATGTGCTTGTACAGGACCTTGGTGTCCGGTGTTTCTATCCTTATCCTCTCCCTTCTCCTCTCTCCAGAGAATGCCTCTATGAGCTTCTGGAGAATTTCATCTCCCTCCTCCAACATTATAACAAGCCCGCTGTTAAGGTCTAGGATTTGGAGTTTGTCTTCCTGGGTCACAACCATCACTGGGCGGTTGAGGATCTCCCTTCCTAGCACCATAGAGACTCGTGCTCTTTCATTGCCCAAAAACTTTCCCAGAGTTGTCGTCTCAACTTGCATATCCCTGTTTTCCTTTAACCTTGAG
>JAOZPI010000020.1 GCA_029932835.1 archaeon
CCTTCTTCCTAACCCCCTTAAAGCTCCCCTCTCTGGAATCTACAATCTTCTTGGTATTACCACCAGCCCTACATGGTATAAATATTGTCTTCATATCCTCCTCACACCCCCAACTAAAGCCTTTTTCTCCTCAGAATCCTCTTTCCTCTGACAACAACCCTTACGCTGCCCTCCTTCCCCCTTCTAATACCACGACTTCTGAGGTTTTTGATAAGCCCCCTCTCTTTTCTCTCTCTGAGTATCCTTATCATATGCGATAGCCCATCTATTCCCACCCCCTCTTTGAGCGTGCTCCTCCCCGGCAATATCGTGACACTGACACCTGCGCCCTTCCATTTCCTCCTGAGGTATCCTAAGATGCCATCCACTACTGCTTCGGGATGATGAGAATAAACTGTATCTGAACCTATTTTCACGTTTTCTCCCCCTTCCAATAGTTCTCTTATCCTCCTGGCTTCTTCTTGCTTTCTAATTCTGGTTATAGTCCCTCCATAAATCTCCTCTCTCCCCCCACTTAATATATGCTGTCCAGGAGCCACGTGCCATACTATATTCTCTTGCTCCTTTCCCCCCTTTCTTGGCTGAAAAACTACTGTAAAACAAACATCAGTCATTCCGCTCTCCACAGGCCGTTTGGACTTTACGATCTCAGAGGTATATGCAACTCTCTCCATTTTATTATATATTTTATTCTTAAAGGAGGAAAATGGGACTAAGGAGGCCCCCACCAGAAGGGTCGTCCTCCAAAGCAACAGTAGGTCATATCCCTGTAAGCGCTTTGATACCCTCTCTTATTCCCACTGGGTTGTATCCGCCTTCTAATGTGTAAAAAGTATCATATGGTTCCAAGATTTCTCTTAGTTTTTTGTAGGTCGCCGTGGTAAGGTTAAATTCATTTCCAGAGACATACCCCCTATCGTCATAGTATGTATCAAAACCTGCCGAGATTCCTACAATATCTGGTTCAAATTCTTCCATTTCCCTCCTCACCCTGGTTTCCAAAACATCTATGTACTCTCTATCACCTGTTCCTGGAGGGAGAGGAATATTGATTATATTGCTTCCTCTGTTCTCCAATCCAGTTCCTGGGTATAATGGGCTTTGGTGTATTGATAAAAACCTTACGCCTGCTTTGTTTAATACCAATTCCTCTGTTCCGTTTCCATGATGAACATCTATGTCCAAAATAAAAACTCTCCTCCCCCTCTCGGCTAGTCTTAGGGATGCAATTGCCATGTTATTGAATATGCAAAATCCACCTCCATGGTCTGCGAATGCATGATGTCCAGGCGGCCTCACGAGTGCAAATCCCTTATGCTCCGAAGCATCCACCGCAGCTCCAACTGCAAGACACGCAGCCTTGTAGCTATCTCTAGAAACTGGAGTATCCCAGTCCAGTATCCCTCCCCTTTTGCACGTCTCTTTAACCCTTTCTATATATTCTCGAGTGTGTGCAATTGGTAGGTACTTCTCCCCGTTTTCTGGTTTCTTTGTCCCTGCAGTATCCTCCAAATACTCCAAGATTGATTCCAGTCTCTTAGGGGACTCTGGATGTTGCCCTGTGTCATGCTCCAGAAACACCGGGTCAAAGAAAAAATCCATAACTTTTTTATCAAGAGAGATTTAAATATAGCACGATACCATTAAAATGTTTTGTCCAAAGTGTGGGGCGGAGGTTGAGGAAGGGTTTAAGTTTTGTCCCAAGTGCGGAGCCAGTCTTGAGGGTCTCGTGTCAAAATCAACAACTGCTCCTGCTGGCCCCACTGCAGAAAAGTCTCCTGCTCAAACTGTTCCGCAAATTGATGTAAAGAACATAATCACCAAGCCATATCGCGTGGTTTCTCTAAAAGAGACCATAGACTTTAAAGGGGCAGAGAACACACTAGAGCAGGAGGGATTGAAGACAAAGGCCTTCTCCAGTCTATTTAGTTCTCCCCAGCCCCAGGAGGTGCGGGTTGACTCGCTTGTTAAGATATACGAGCCGGTTCATATCTCTAGGGTGGTTTATGAGGGACTTTTTGAGGTCCAGAAGGAGTTCGTCCTGCAGTTGGATCCAAACACGATAAAGGTATCTGTTGGAGGAAAATCCTTTGATGTAAAGCCTGTGTCTCAGGGGGGACTTTTTGGTGGTTCCTCTACAACTATAAAGATAACCGGGATAGAAACAATAAGGAATGTGGAGGAGCGGGGGAAGTACTACAACATGAATGGTGTGGAATCCACGGTGGTTGAGTCTGCGGTGAAGGGCAAGGAACTGGTTCCATTCAATCCGTCAAAGGAGATGCCAAGGACGCAGGTCCTGACCAGTAGCTTTAAGCCCTCTGCCGCAAGGGGAGAACTCCTAACGCCAGATATTGTGAAGCGGCCATCAAATATAAAGAACACCCTGAGTGAGAAGATAACCATTGAAACCCTGACCGTATACTATCCAAAATACAAGGCACTGATCACCAATCTAAAAAACGGAAATCAGAAGTACCTTATCTTCTCCGCGGTTGATAAACAGGTCTTTAGTGCGGAAACATTCTGATGATCATAGATGCGTTCAAGAAGGTCTCTGATATGGCTTCCAATCAGCTTGCCCTACCCCTAGGTGTGCCCTCCTTCCGCCCGCAAGATAGGTATAAGGCCTTCCCCCTTGATTCATCAAATTTCCACCCCATAACCCCAACCTCTGGAACCTCCGCCTTCTTGGATGGCGGAAACCTTGAGATACTCTCTACTCCTGCTCTTTCTGTACATTTTGAGCGGGTTTATTACAACCTCTTTCGGGATGGTGAGCGGGCCTTTTTGTCTCTTCCCCAGAAGATAGAATTCCTCGCAGTTGTGAGCGCGCGCGGCTCTGCTGACGGGTTCTCCTACGAAGCCTCCCTTCTCCCCCTCTCAGACGACTCTGCCGAGTACCTGCCGAGGGAAAGGGACCTCAGGTTTGATGCCTACGATAGGAGTATCTCGGAGAGAGGGATGGTTCGGATCTCCAGCATTGGGGGGATCATCCGATCCTTTGCTGAGTGGAGCTATGCCGCATCGGTTTGTGATGAGCTAGACGACGGAATCTTTGTGATGGATGGTACCCTTCATGCACCCTATAAAAACGAAGCCAAATACGCTCAAAGGGCCTACAAATCCGCCCATGGTGTCATCTTCTGCGGTGTTTCAAAAACCTCCCATTTATACACAACAACAGGGCTCTCCCTCCCATTCGCGATCCGAAGGCTGGCAAGAGAGAAGGAAGTCCAACCTCCATGGTACTACTCCAACCTAGTTGAGATTACAGATCCGGCTCATCTAGCGGATCTCAACTTTGCTATGCTCCACAAAGACAGCAGGTACGTCTTTCGTGTAGAGGTGCTCAAGACACAGAGGGATAGGAGGGACGAGGCCCTTTCGCTCCTTGCTGGCAACTCAAACGATCTCACATTTCCGGGGTACCCCTATGGCTTGATAGACGCGCACAAGCATGCCCATGTGCCTCAGGATCTCCTGGGAAGATTGAGGACACTCCTCCTCTCGCAGATCTCCAGCTCTGTTGATTCGGATTCCATTGCAGACCTGCTCTCCACTACAGATGCTCATGACTACTTGGACCGCATAGTCTGATATTTTACGCCCCTCTTGTTGATGATCACCTGCGCGCAAGGTTTTATCTATCCTCTCTAAAAATAAAGGGCAAAGCGTTGGGGAAAATCTGGAGACAAAAATGGAGGTTGTTGGACAGGTCATATCCGGGGGTTTTGGGGAGATACTCATACGGGAGAAGGAAAAAGCTGGACTTGAACTTGGAGAACTTCTGGTAGCCGAGGGTGAAACAAAGACCCTGCTCCAGGTTTATAACCTTCTCTACGGATCCCAAATAAAGCGGGAGTCGCTTGAGCTTCTCTCCGGGATGCAACTGGAGGGATACGGATCCGATGTGGGCTTTATGGAAGCAAATCTGAGAAATTATATACTTGCCGAGGCAAGAGCTATTGCCTCTATTAAGGACAACTCAATCACTATGCCAAAGACCCTGCCATCCTTCTTTTCCAAAATACGGCGGGTGACCAAGGAGGATTTGTCCTTCCTTTCCGAGGGGCAGAAGCCTATGTTTGTCGGCTATGTGCGCTCTGGATCCAAGAACCTTGGCATGGAGGTGAACCTGAACGGCTCTAATGTTTTAACACACCATATTTTGATACCTGCCACCACTGGAAGGGGAAAGTCCAACCTTCTCAAGATAATGGCCTGGTCTCTCCTTGATAAGGATTACTGCGGCCTTCTGATCTTGGACCCTCACGATGAATACTATGGCAGGAATGGTCCCGGGCTGAAGGATCATCCTGACGCTGCAGACCTCCTCATGTATTACACTATAGCCCCTGGAGGATCCCGGGGATACACAAATCTTATAATAAACCTTTCTGATCTGAAGCCGTGGCACCTTTCGTGGGTGCTGGACCTGAGTGACCCGCAGCGGGAGGCCCTTTTTTATTTCTACAAGCAAAATGAGGATGAATGGATAAAGGGTCTGCTCACAGCTGCAGAAGGGTTGGGCGGATCCCAGCCTCCGATTCATGTGGAGACGCTTTATGTCCTCAAGAGGAAGCTCGGCATACTGGGTGTTCGCCTTGTGGACGGCGAGCTGGTCTGCGAGGGGGTGTTTTCTGTTGATGAGGGGAAGAACACCATAAATGGTATAATAACCTCGTTGGAAGCTGGGAAAACAGTAATTGTGGACACTTCGTCCCTCCCAGGTGAGGTTGAACTCTTGATCTCTTCAATAATTGCGGACAAGCTCTTTTATAGGTACCAGTCTTACAAAAGGAGCGGCGATCTCCGGAGCAAGCCTGTTGTTAGTATTGTTCTGGAGGAGGCCCCCCGCGTTCTGGGGAGGGAAGTGCTGAAATCCGGGAGCAATATCTTTTCCACGATAGCGCGGGAGGGCAGGAAATTCAAGATCGGTCTCATAGCTGTCACCCAGCTCCCCTCCCTGATTCCGAGAGAGATCCTGGCCAATATGAACACAAAGATAATCCTCGGTATTGAGATGGAGCAGGAGAGGAGGGCCGTAATAGAAAGCGCCTCTCAGGACCTTTCAAAGGACGACAGGAGTATAGCATCTCTGGATAAGGGGGAGGGGATAATCACCTCCAATTTCACCAGATTTGCCCTTCCTGTATCCATTCCACTGTTTGATAGGGATTACATCTCCCGGGCTTCCCCCTCAAGGAAGCGGAGGGTAGCTGAAACAGATTTTTCCGAATTCAGATAAAGATGAAATTCGCTCATATGGCAGATGTCCACCTCGGCGCCTGGAGGGACCCCACTCTCTCCTCTATGAACATCCGCGCATTTGAGAGGTCTATGGACATATGCATAGAAGAGGGCGTTGATTTTATAATAATAAGCGGCGACCTCTTTGACACCTCAATGCCCTCCTTTGATGTCATAGACACTGCCTCAAAGAAACTGAACGAGGTAAAGAGGGCAGGGATACGCGTCTATGTTGTTCCCGGATCTCACGATTCCTCTCCTTCTGGCAAGACCATACTAAAACTCCTTGAGAATACCGAGCTCATCGTAAATGTTGCAAAGGGGGATGAGGTGGAGGGGAAGCTCCGTTTGAGGTTTGTGGAGGATCCAAGCGGCGTGAAGATTACCGGGATGTTCGGAAAGAGGGGGGCCCTTGAGCGACAGTATTTCCAAAGCCTTGATCCATCTATAGGCTCCGAGCCTGGCTACAAGATCTTTGTGTTCCACTCCGGCATTTCTGAATTCCTGCCAGACTATCTCAGGGAAACCCCTACAATACCCCTCTCGCTCCTGCCGGAGGGTTTTGACTACTACGCGGGTGGGCATATCCACCAGCGCAGCGAGCACCACTACGGGAAGGGACTGCTTGTGTATCCTGGTCCCCTGTTTCCAGAAAACTTTTTAGAACTGGAGAGATTTGGATCTGGTGGGTTTTATATAGTAGAGGAGCGTCCGCGCTTTGTAGATCTCAAAGAGGCGGAGGTGGTGGTTTTGAGTATTGATGCCACCGGGAAGACAGCGAAGAGGGTTGAGGCAGAGATTGAGAAAAGGATCCATTCCATCACAGATGACTCCTTTATCCTCCTCATTCGCGTCTCGGGAGTGCTGGGGGAGGGGAGGCCAGTGGATATAAACTTCAGAAGGCTGACGGAAGAGGCCTATCGGCAGGGTGCGAGGGTGGTTACCCGCAACACCAACGCGTTGACCTCGCGGGAGTATCGGGATATTCGCGTCTCTGTGGATACCCTTGATGGAATTGAGGAGCGGGTTATCAGAGAGAAGACAAAAGATCCGGAGCTTGTGAGGTCTATGATGTCGGCCTTCAATATCGAGAAGGAGGAGGGAGAGACGAATCAGGTATTTGAAGACAGGGTAAACGCAGAGGGCTATGCGCTCCTCAGGGATCATGCCTCCGCCATCCAGAATTTAAATAAACCTAAGACTTAATAATACAATGAGAAAGCTTCTGGTCCTTTTCATGGTTTTGGGTGCCCTTCCTGGGGCAATTGCGTGGGGAAATGGGTTTTCCCCGTATGGGGATCCTGTATTCACCAACAGCTCCTTCCTTTGGAGGCAAACCAGCATGTATGGTACCCACGATTATCTGGCTGAATATGCCTTGAGTTTCCTTCCTGCAGAAGAAAGAGCGTGGCTTCAGCGAAGGCTTTACCTCTATGGCACGGAGCTCCCAGACAGCAGGGGCTACAAGGAGAGCATAAACGACCTTCGCCTTCAGCACCTCCGCTTTTCGGAGAACGGGACCCTTCTTGATGATTCTCTCGCAAAGAGGGCAGATCAGAAGTACGACCTTCTTCTGAGCTCTCTCTCTTCAGGTGCCTATGGAACAGCCTCAAAGCTTGCTGGTATTACCATGTCCTATGTTTCAGACGCTGGGCTATTCTCCCGGGTAGTGGATGCAAAAAATGGGCTGAATTTTGAGAGATATGTAGAGCAACTGACAGATGTTGTTTTCCCATCTCCGGAGTTTGAATCAGTCTTTGGATCTTACATTAGCTTTGACGGAAGCCTTGATATGATCTCCCCCTATGATGCAGTGGTGGAACTGGGACGCGAGACCTTTTTGGGACAGGGTGGGTGTTCTGCTGAGTGGATGGACGCTCACTACGACATACACGACCCAGCGTTTATAAAATGCGCTGGCGTGGATCTAAACCTCACCATAAACAAGATGGCTGACGTCCTGCACACCCTCTATGTGGTGGGTGTGAAGGGGGAGAAATATGCGGAGAATACCTCAAATACTACCTCTCCTACCCCCCCATCCCTGCAAAACCAGACCCCGGAAAACCAAACCAGCGGCGAGCCTGCCGGCGAAAATCAGTCCAGGGAGATCAGACAAGAGCCGGAGCATACGGGCAACATGACAATTCCGCAGCCAGTGCGGTATGAGACAGGAGGCGTTATATTCTATGCCCTTGTCATAGTCCTTCTCGGCATTATCCTATTTTTTGTTCTGAGGGAGCTTGGCTCTCCCTCCAGAACGCGCTCCAAAGCAAAGGGGCGTCCAAAGAGAAAGGAGAGAAAAAAATGACCATGAAAATAGCTGTACTACTCGGGATTGTCATAGTCCTTCTTGCAATCCTGATAGCGATGACTCCGCAGGTGCCACAAGGGAAGGGACCCTCAATAGTGGGTCAGAACCAGAGCCTGGTCCAGCCGCCGGAGGACAATGCGTCTATTGTCGGGAATGACAGGGATGAGCACGGGTGTATTCCGTCTGCCGGATATGTGTGGTGCGAGAGCAAACAGAAGTGTATAAGGCCGTGGGAAGAGTCCTGTGGCCCTGAGGCGTGTCTAAACATGACCTATGAAGAGGCCAGGGCAATAGCAGAGAACAGCGAGTGTGTGGAGAACGCAAGCCTTGGAGTGGATCACTGGTGCAACAACGTGACCCGCACATTCTGGATTGACCTCAACATTGAGAAGAAGGGCTGCAATCCTGCCTGTGTTGTCTATATAGACAACAAGACAGCGGAGATAAACTGGATGTGCACCGGGCTCCTCATGTAGGGCCCGCTTTTTCTTTTTTCTTTTCTCTAAATATCAGATGATTATCAGGGAGCTCAAGCTGGAGAACATACGAAGCTACACCTCTGGGACCATTCGTTTTCCAGAGGGATCTGTTCTCCTCTCCGGCGATGTCGGCTCTGGGAAGAGCACAATACTCCTCTCCATAGACTTCGCTCTCTTTGGCCTTCAGAAGCACCTCTCTGGGGCCAGCCTTCTCCGCCATGGCGAGGAGCATGGATCTGTTGAGCTGGTCTTTGAGATAGACGGCGTGGAATACGTCATAAAGCGCACGCTCCGGAGGAAGAGGGGGTCGGTGAGGCAGGAGGCTGCCCAGATTATCTTCAATGGGCGAAAAAGAGAGCTTACGGCCCAGGAGGCAAAGTCCTTCGTCCTTGGCCTTCTCGGATATCCGAAGCAGGCCCTAAGGCAGGATTCTGCCCTCCTCTACAGATACACGGTCTACACCCCACAGGAGCAGATGAGGCAGATCATAGAGAGCGACATCAACGAGCGTCTTGACCTTATCAGGAGGCTTTTTGGAATAGATAAATACAAGCGCATAAGCGAAAATGCGTCAATCTTCGCCAGAGAGCTTCGCAGCAAGATCCGGGAGCTCTCTGCTTCCATATCTGGCATAAACGAGAAGAGGGAAGAGCTCAAGGAAATCTCCAAATCTGAAGAGGAGGAAAGGGGCAGGGTCTCTTTGATCAGGGCTGAGCTGGAGAAGAGACAGGAGGAGATGAAGGCAAAGCAGAAAGAACTGGAGGAAGTGGAGAAGAGGATAGAAGAGCTAAACAAAAAAAGAGAGGAATACGCTGTCCTCAAGGCGGAGCACGATTCCCTTCTGGCGCAGATCAAGAAGCAGGGCGCGGACCTGGAGGATCTTCGGAACAGGCTTTCTGAGGTGAGAGAGCAGCTCTCCTCCATTCATCTTCCAAAGGGCCTAAGCAGGGACGCTATTTCCTCCCTGGAGAAGGATCTCCATCTTATTGTGTCTGAAATAGCTGTCTTGGATTCAGAGGTCAAGTCGCTTTCGGAGATCCTTGAAAAGGGGGTTTGTGGCACCTGCAAGCAGAGGGTCGCGGATCCAGAGGCCTTTCGGAGCGGAATAGAAAAAAAGATGGAGAGGCTGGACACTCTTCGGAAGAGGGAGGCCGAAATAAGGAGAAGTCTTGAGTCAATGCGGGGGTACATTGAGCTTGAGCAGAGGCATCGCCTCCTCTTGGAGAGGCGTTCGGAGCTGGAGGAGATCAGGGGTCGTTATGAATCCGAACTGGAGGAGAAGAAGAAGCGCAGGAGGGATATTGCCCAGAGGGCTAACAAACTGGCTGAGGAGATAAAACGGGAGGACATTTCTAACCTTAAGGCCCTGCGCGACCAGTTTGAGAAGCTTCGGGAAGTGGTGGAGGAACTAAGGGGAAAGCTGCTGGTAGCGGAGCAGAAAATAAGGGACCTGTCGGAGAGGAGGAGGGGGCTTGAAAAGGAGGTGGCTGAGATGGAAAAAACTGCTGAGAAGGTGGACGCATACACAAGGTACGAACACTGGATCGTGGACTTTTTTGCGAATCTTATGGCTACTATAGAGAGGCACGTGATGCTGAGCGTGCAGTACGAGTTCAACTCCCTCTTCCAGAAGTGGTTTTCCCTTCTTGTCACTGACGAGACGCTCAGCGCGAGGATAGACGACAACTTCTCTGTGGTCATAGAGCAAAACGGATTTGAGACTCACTACTCCTTTATGTCTGGGGGGGAGAGGACCGCCATAGCCCTTGCGTACCGCCTCGCCCTCAACCGCGTTATCAACGATTTGATAGAGAGAATAAAGACAAAGGACCTCCTGGTTCTGGATGAGCCAACAGACGGGTTTTCTTCAGAGCAGATGGATTCTGTGAGGGACATACTCTCAGAGCTAAGAACAAGGCAAACCATCCTGGTAAGCCATGAACCGAAGATAGAGTCGTTTGTGGACAAGACAATAAGGATAGTTAAGGAGGACGGCATCAGCCGCGTAGTGTCCAGACCCGTTTTATACCATTTCCTTCTTTATGAACGTGGCACCAAGAAGAGAGCCCAGGATCGTCAGGAACCTCAGGGGAAAATTACCAAGAGGGATGAAAACGGGAACCGAAGCCCAAAAGATCCATCCTGTGGTAATAAGTGCGTTACCGCCTCAAGTGAGGAGAACCCTAAAGAGCCTGGGGATAACGCCGCAGAAGCCGTGGGTCAGAGAAGTGAAGTTGCCACGATTTTCTACCCCTAAGGAGCAGGAAGAATTCAGGAGATCATTAGAGCGTTCTATAAAGTATATAAGGGGGGTAAAGGAACGCCTTAGGCGCCTTCCTCCCGAAGAAGCTGACTACTTTGGCCACTATATCGGAAACGCTCTAAACAACCCCTTCGCTGTTCTGCAAGTGGCTTTGGATAAGCTTAGGGGGGAGTGAGTGCTACCTCCCTAGTATCTCTCTCACCCTTCTCTTCCTCGGAGACAGCACATAAGTAACCTCTCCTATCCCCTCCGCCTCCTTGACAAAGAACCTGTCTGTTAAGGGCCTGTAGATTCTCCCCTCCACCGGGTAGTATGTTATCCTCACTGTTGCCCCGTTTTTGATGTCCTTTTTGAAGTGGTAGAGAAACTCTGTGAGCAGGAACTCAGCCGGGTGTTTCCCTAATTCCCTCTGGAGGTCTTTGGAGGCCTCTGTTTCCAAATGCCTCGACCACCGGAAGTCCGCGTCTTTGGACCTGTAGGGGAGATATCTTGTCCTTTCCCTCTGGATGCTCCTTATCTCCAGGTTTTTCAGCTTTTCGCCATCCTTCGCAGCCGTGTATTCCAGCACGAATCTTGGTATTCCCTCCCTGTCCACCAGAACCATATGGGGAAAGATACTTCTTTCCGGAAGAAACACAGGTTTCACCCTCTCGCCTTTGTCTCTGTAGACCCACCCGTCAGTGAGGTAGACAGAAACATTCTTTCCCTTATGGAAGATATCCTCAACTTTTCTTGGATTTTCTCCCACCTCCCAAATCCTCGGGACAACTAACCTAGCTGGGCCCTTCTTGATCTCTCTCCTGAACTTCATAAACTAAATTAAAACGAAAAAAAGAAAAAATTCAATCCTAGCCGATTCTAACCTGGAGCTTTTATGATAAGGTTGCCTTAACCCCAGGGGGAACGCCCTTTCTGTACGGATTTGCCATAAACACCTCCCTTAGTGCTGTCCCGAGATTGGCAAACACCTCCTGCCATGTTCTATCTGGATCGCTTGCGTCGTTTATATGGATGATTATTGATGCCGTCATCCCTCCAGACAACCCGTCGATGAAGTCATCGAGGTCCTCAGATCTCAGGGATCCAAAAACATCCTGCCCTATTATCAATTCCCTCAGAAGCCTTTTTTCATCCCCGTCAGATGGTATTAAGTCCCAGAACTTTCTTCCTTCCACAGAGATGCAGACAGCAGCGTTCTGGTCAAAGTCCGCAGGGGAGGTTATGCTCGAGCCTGCTCCCATAGCTCCTGTCTCATTAAATCGTAGCTTGAGTATCTCAAGGAGAGCCCTGCCCATTACGAGCCCTATATCCTCAAAGACAACATGGCTTGAACTCAGCATCTTTGCCTTGAAGTCAATATCTATTCTAACCCCAAAGGAGGAGGAAAGAATCTTGAAGAGTTTGTCTGCGTTTCTGACGCAGTCCATAATAGACTCCCCAGCTTCTATATTGCACCTTGACTCCGAGGGATCTCCGCTCATGTCAATGCGTACCCTAACGCTAGTCTCTGCCGTTCCCCTTTTGACCTCTGCCGTTAGGAGAGATCGCTCGAGAACACTTATCTCGCCCTTGGATACATCCTTCTCCACCTTATTAGACTCAAAATCTGTGGTTTCCCTTATTGGCACAAGCGCCTTCTGGAGGCAGATGCCGATGGTTCGAAAGACGCCCTCCCATGTGTGGTGCTGGTCCTTGAAATTCATCACAACTATCTCAATCCCAACATTCAGGGACTCAGAGAGGCCCTTAAGAAGCTCCTCTAGAGGGATACTGTTTTCTAGCTGTTCGCATCTGGATTTTCTTAGAAGGTCTAGATCAACATTATCTGTGGATTTTATCTCCACGAACGGCTCTCCAAAAGAGATCTTTACCTTTGCCGTTCCATCATCTATCGACCCAAGCGCAGCTGTGTCCTTGGGCTCAACAGACGCTATCTTCTTTATCTCCTCTCCGAGTCTCTTCCCGAGTCTCTCCCAATCCTCAGAATCCCATTCAAGGTCAATACCAAACCCCACTCTCCACGCAATATGCTCTACCATATGACTCACAAAGTCGTTTGGCGTCAAAATCCTCTTTTCCCTCACCTTCCCCATCTTCAATTCAATCCTTTCCATTTTTAGAATCCAATCTCCCTCCAATTTTGTCTAAAATCTACAAAAATGAGAATAAAAGTTAATTATTGTTTCTGTGTAGTAGAAAGATTTTGTTCGGGAGAGTTAATTTCAATCCTACCTTAGGCTGATTCTAACCATTCCACTCTTCAACTACATACTCCCCGCTCTGAAGATTTCAATCCTACCTTAGGCTGATTCTAACAAATAGTTAGGATAGTATATCCAAATTTCATTAGAGATTTCAATCCTACCTTAGGCTGATTCTAACTCTATGAGGTCTTTCTCTTCCACCTCATAGCCGACATATTTCAATCCTACCTTAGGCTGATTCTAACCCGTTTGTTCCCACCCATTTTCTGTTTTCTTTTGATAATTTCAATCCTACCTTAGGCTGATTCTAACTAAAAATGGCGTGGTGGCATTCTGCACTTCTCTTGCGATTTCAATCCTACCTTAGGCTGATTCTAACTATGTTTGATAGCCTTGTGTTATTAGACAATGTGATGATTTCAATCCTACCTTAGGCTGATTCTAACCAAGAAAGACAT
>JAOZPI010000021.1:0-794 GCA_029932835.1 archaeon
CTTGGTGGTAAGTCCCCTGCCTTGGTTCTGGAGGATGCTGATTTGAATCTGGCTGCAGAACAGTGCATTATAGGAGCGTATAAGTTTTCTGGTCAGAGGTGCGATGCTGTCAGCAGGATACTTGTAGTTGAAGAGGTTGCAGATGAATTTGTGTCCAAGCTCCTCCAAAAAGCAAAGAAATGGAAGATGGGGGATCCCAGGAGTCCTAATGTGGATATTGGCCCCCTAATAAACAAAAGAGCAGTGGAGAAAGTGGACTCTCTCGTTACTGATGCTAAGGATAAGGGAGCATCGGTCCTTCTTGGGGGCAGCAGGGCGGGAGGGTGTTACTACAAGCCCACAGTCTTGGACCACGTTACAACCGACATGAAGATCGCGTGGGAGGAGACCTTTGGACCTGTTGCCACGGTTATACGAGTTAAGGACTACGAGGAAGCAATTCGTATAGCCAACCAGTCAGAATATGGCTTGGATGCGTGTGTTTTCACGCAGGATATTGACAGAGCCCTGGATGCAGCCATGAGGCTTGAAGACGGAACTGTCCAAATAAACGCAGCACCAGCTCACGGCTTGGGGAACTTCCCCTTTGGCGGAGACAAGGATTCCGGTATGGACAGAGAGGGTATAAAATTCTCTGTGGAGGAGATGACAAAGCTACATACAATAATATTCAACCCCAAGACCAGATGACAGCGTATTGATTCAACCCTTATTCTCCAACTTGGGCTTGTTTGGTTTATTTAACTCTGCCACCACCCCTTCTCCTCCCACCTCTTTACACTCTCTGCAATCCA
>JAOZPI010000021.1:804-12895 GCA_029932835.1 archaeon
GTGTTTAGAATAGATGACATTCCCGAATCCATCGCAGTGAACAGCAGAAATCCGACAACTAGGGCTTCTATTGCATTTAGATAAACTGCATAGTACACCCCACCAAGCATGATCCCACATGCCAACGAAACTATAAAGATCAAGCTTTTCATTATTTTAAATACCAAGATTATAATATGATAAATAAAAAATAAATTTGATCAAAAATGCAAATACCAAACGATATGAAAGACAAACTGGCTCAGCTCCAGACAGTACAACAGCAGCTTCAGCTCATATCTCTCCAGAAGCAGCAGTTAACACTAGACAAGGCTGAGGCTGAGGCTGCCGAAAAGGAACTTAAGACAGCAAAGGGGGATGTTTATAAGGTAGTTGGTCCAATTCTCCTAAAGAGCGAAAAGGCAGGGCTCTCCAAGGATCTAAAAAAGACTATAGAGGAGATCTCCAATAAACTTTCTCTCTTAGAACAGCAAGAGCAGAAGATAGCGTTGAAAGCCCAGGAGCTGCAAAAGGAGCTACAAGCGGGCTTTGGAGTTCCTAGTGCCTAATGAGCCTCTTGCGGGATGTGGCAGAAGCTGATGGCAAAGTAGTAATTCTGTCACATCTAAATGCGGACCCAGATGCCATAGGCTCTAGTATAGCTGTGCACGAATTTCTGAAGTCTCGGGGAATTAATTCAAAGATAAGTGTGGCTGGAAGTGTTAACGCACTTGCGAGAAATCTCCTAAAAAAACTGAAGTACAAAGTGGAGATAAATCCAGATCTAAAGGGGGTGGATACCGTTCTTATACTAGACACCTCATCTGTGTCTCAGTTATCTCCTGTGAACCTCTCTGTTTTTGAGGGGAGACTGTTTATAATAGACCATCACTTTCCAGACCCAGATCTAAAGTCTCGGGCGTATAAGGCAATATTTGACGAGTCTGCCCCCTCTGCCTCAGAGTTAGTATATAAGCAGCTTGTTCAGGAGGGTTTCAAATTTACCAAGAAGGTTTGTATTGCACTCATTGCTGGCATCGTTACTGACACCGCACATCTCCAATTTGCTAGGCCAGAAACCTTCAGGATATTATCCGATCTCCTAGATCACGCCTCTCTTGATTACTCTGATGTATTGCACCTCATCTCTATCCCCACAGAGCCCTCCAGGAAGATCGCACACCTAAAGTCTGCCTCGCGTCTCCAGTTGGAGAAGATCGATGATTGGATCGTGGCTCTCTCGCATGTCAGTTCGTTTGAAGCGTCAGCAGCCAGAGCATTGGTCAAGATTGGGGCAGATGTTGCGTTTGTCTGCTCCAAGAATAAAGAGGAGGCGAGGGTAAGTGTGAGGGCAAATACACCGTTTGTAAAAAAGACAGGCATAAACTTTGCTAAGGATTACGCCCCTGAGCTTGTGAAGGCTCTTGAGGGGTCTGGAGGTGGCCATACAGCCGCTATAAGCGTTGAGGGGGTCTTTGATGGAAACGAGAGCGAGCTTTTGCGCCTTTGCTTTAATATATTAGAGGCTCTCTTCCAGCGGAAAAAGATGGGCAGGAGAGCTCAATAGGCATCCTAAGCCTTTTATATACCCTGCTTCAAAATATCCGCGTAAAATGGCCATATTTCAAGGGAGGAAAACCAAACACAGGAAAAAGCGAAAGCACGAGCTTGGTTCCACTCCGATCAAACCAAAATTGAGCAGTGAGGAAAAGCGAAAGAAGAGGAGAGTTCGTGGGGGTAGGAAAAAACAGGTCTCTCTCGCTGTGAAATACGCCAATATCTCAGTCGGCGGAAAAACCAAGAGGGTTGAAATTAAGGCCGTAGATGAGAACCCTGCCAATAAAGATTTTAAGCGTGAAAATGTCTTGTCCCGCGGGGGCATAATCGAAACAGAACTTGGAAAAGCCAGGATAACCTCTCGTCCTTCCCAAGATGGGGTGGTGAATGCTGTCCTCCTTAAGTAATCCCTTAAGTACTCCCATCTTGGCCTTTCTCCCTTTTCGTCCAATCAATAACACACTCAACTTAAAAAAATGTTTCCTCTGTTTAGGAGAAGGATACTCCTCCATATGGGTTGCTCAGCGTGTGGACAGGACGAGGCGTATCTTGGGGTGAAGGTTCTGAAGAAACTGGGCATAAATGCGGTGTCCAAGGAATTTGAGTGCGGTTGCGAGTTTGTTGGTGAGAGGGATGACCTGCTAAAAAAACTGGTTAGGGAAAATAGATCTCTCCTTTCTGGTTATAAAATGGTTGTGGTTGGTTGTTCCCGGTGTTATTACACACTTAAGCACTATTACAATTTTATAGAGGTGAGACACATAACCCAAGTCATAGATGAGAGGCTCTCTAAGTCTGCGATGTCCTTTTCTGGCTCTGGAGAAGTATTTTATCATGACCCTGCTTACCTCTCCAGATTTGAAACAGTTATGGATGAGCCCCGCTCTATCCTCCAAAGATTGGGGTATTCAGTGAGGGAGTTTAGGAACAATCACGAGAGGGCAGATTGCTGCGGTGGTTACTCCCCAATTCCAGAAGTCCGAGAAAGAGCCGTAGAGCTTCTGCTCCATGACATACCTCCTGACTCACTTGTTACCTCCGCCTGCCCGAATTGTACCTCCAACCTTCTTCGTTTTAATAAACCAAACAGCAAAATCACTATTAAGCCTTTTCTTGAGCTTGTTGACGAAGCTCTAGGAATCCAGATACCTGATGACTACTAAAATGGAACAAAAAGAGGACAAAAGCGGGTTTTTGAAGGTCGTCTGCAAGAATTGTGGTAATACCCAAGTAGTTTTTAACCGTTCGGCAACCGTGGTAAGGTGTTTGGTTTGTGATACAGTGCTTGTGGAGCCGACGGGCGGCAAGGCCAGAATAAAGGCTGAGATAAAAAGGGCGTTCTAAGATGGACGACTATCCAGAAAGGGGAGAGTTGGTCATAGCAACCGTAGAGCGGGTTCTTGGATATGGAGCATTTGTGAGGCTGGATGAATATGGGCATAAACAGGGCATTGTGAGCATTCGGGAGTTTTCCCAGAAGTGGGTAAAGAACCCAAGAGACTATCTGAAAGAGGGGCAGAAAACAGTTTTAAAGGTCCTTCGTGTGAACAAGGAGAGGCAGCATATTGATCTCAGCCTAAAGGCAGTGAACGAACACGAGAGGAAAACGAAGATAAAGGAATACAAGCTCCAAATAAGAGCACAAAAGCTCATAGAGCGATTGGCCTCCAAGTTTCAGGTCCCTGTCTCTGAGATCTACAAGACCATCGCAGATCCTATAATAACTGATTATGGATCCCTTTATGAGGCCTTTGTAGCTGTGGCAAACGGGCAAGAGACCCTCACCAAGTATGTCTCAGATCCAGCCCTTAGGGAAGCTTTCCTGGAAGAGATAAAATCCACAATAAAGCCGTCTCGTGTTTCCCTTTCTGGCTATGTGAGCCTGCACTCCAACGCTCCAGACGGCGTGGACCAAATCCGCAACTCTCTCATGGCTGGAGAGGAAGAGATAAGGGCAACCGGAGAGACCTCTTCTGTGGCTGGTGGAGAGATAACATATATCTCACCACCCTTGTATAAAATAAATATCACTGCAGAGAACTATAAAAAGGCAGAGCAACAGCTGAAAAAGTGTTATGAGGCCATCAAAAAAACGGCTAGTTCTTATGGTATAGACGCAGAGTTCTCCAAGGACAAAAAACATCTGGCATCCTGATGAAGACCCTCATCCGCAAATGCCCTTCATGCGGCACATATACCCTCAGGGGCTTTTGCCCAAAGTGTACCGAGAGGACTGTAATATCCAGCCCTCCCCGCTTCAGCCCTGAAGACAAGTACGGAGAACTAAGAAGGATAGAAAGGTCAGCATATAGAGAGCAAACTCATGAGGCCTAAGCTAATACATGCGTATTCCAAGGGGTTTTTCTATACCTTTTTCATAAATAAGGCCATGAAAGAAACAGAGGTTCATTACATATCCAAACCAAAACTCAAGAGCCCTGTATTTATAGAGGGCCTTCCTGGGATTGGCCTTGTTGGGAAAATCGCTGCAGATCACCTCATTCAAAAGACGAAGGCAAAGAAATTCTGTGAGCTTTATTCTCCTTATTTCCCCCCACAGGTCATAACCGACAAGCAAGGAATTGTGAGATTGGTAAAAAATGAGTTCTACTACTTCTCAGATGCTGGGAGAGATTTCATAATCCTAACTGGTGATTTCCAGGGAATGACACCCGATTCTCAATACGAAATAAGTGGAAAAATCTTGGATGTAATAGAGCAATTTAGACCGCGGATTATCTACACTCTCGGGGGGCTTGGTACAGGGAAGGTCGTTAAAAAGCCTAGGGTTTATGGGGCTACCACAAATAAGGACCACATAGAGAGCCACAAGAAATACGGTGTTATCTTTAATGGACGAGAGGGTGGGGGCATCTTTGGGGCATCTGGCCTCCTTTTGGGCTTGGGAAAGCTTCGCGGCATTGATGGCGTGTGCCTCATGGGGGAAACAGTTGGGCATGTGGTGGATGCAAAGGCTGCAAAGACGCTGCTTGAAACCCTCACAAAAATATTGAACCTGAACATAGATATGACGGATTTGGAAAAGCTGGTGAAGAATACCGAAAGAGAGCTAGCTAAGATAAAGACAATGCAGGAGGAACAAGCCAAAGCAATGCAATTGGCGATGACAGGGCAGACCTCTGAAGAGGATATAATGCGCTATATCCGCTGATTCTCTGATGGAAGAGATAAACATAGACTTCCACATACATTCCCGATATTCGGGAGGGACATCACAGGATATGTCAATTCCTCGTATAGCTGAAGAAGCATACAAAAAGGGATTGAATGTTGTTGGAACCGGCGACGCTACACACCCAAGATGGTTGAAGCATCTGGAGAGAAATCTAAACGGCGATGGCATATACTCCACTAACATCTCAAAGACACGTTTTATTGTTTCGACCGAGGTTGAGGATAGGGATCGTGTCCATCACCTCATCCTTTTTCCAGACCTAGAGTCTGCCCATTCCTTTAGAGACGCCATAAGACCCTACTCGGCTAATATTGATAGCGACGGGCGTCCTCATCTATCCCTTTCTGGAGAAGACATAGCAGGCATAGCTAATGATCATGGTTGTCTTATCGGCCCCTGCCATGCCTTTACCCCATGGACCTCCCTCTACAAGAGTTTTGACTCTCTGAAGCAATGCTATGGAGCTAATACAAAACACGTAACCTTCTTGGAGTTGGGCCTAAGCGCAGACACAGATATGGCTGATCGCATAGCAGAGCTGCAGGACCTCACATTTATGAGCAACAGCGATGCTCACAGCCCTTGGCCCTACCGTTTGGGGCGCGAGTTTAATCGCCTTTCTGTGGAGGAGGTCTCGTTTGACGAAATACGGATGGCTGTAGAGAGGAAGTCTGGGCGTCGTTTTGTCCTGAATGTGGGCTTAAATCCGCGAGAGGGAAAGTATCACGAAACAGCCTGTACTCGCTGTTATCTCAAATTCCGGCCAGAGGATGCCAAAAAACTTGGGAGGCGATGTCCAGAGTGTGGAGGTGTAATAAAAAAGGGAGTAAGGGAACGGATATCTGAGTTGGCTTCATGGAAGGAGCCCAGGTACCCCCCTCACAGGCCTCCCTACATCCATATTATCCCTCTAGCAGAGGTGATCGGAATGGCTCTTGGAATAAAGACACTTCGCGGGAGAGTTCAGATAGAATGGGAGGAAATGGTTGAAAAGTTTGGAAACGAGATACAGGTACTAATAGACGCAAGTATTGACTCTCTCATCAAGTATGACCAAAAGATAGGCTCTATAATAAAGGCATTTAGAGAAGACAAGATCTTATACGACAGTGGGGGTGGGGGGAGATATGGAAAACCACTTTACAATAGATCTATAAAAGAGAGATTTTATGATCTCTCGCAGAGAAGTCTTTCTGACTTTCAGTCTTAAACCCCCATACCTGTCAAAATGTTTTGGTATACCCACGCCCTTTTTGGTCTATCACTCGTCTCCCTGATAACCTCAGATCCGTCGCTCCTCGTTTTGGGCCTCTGTGTTTCCATAATCCCTGATCTGGACAAGCTTCTTGGCCATCGTCGGTGGTTTAGCCATTCCCCCTTTTCAGCGGCCTTTTTGTCCCTTGTAGTGCTCCCCTTGTCGTCCCCACTCCACAGTTTGGTTGTTTTTGTGTCCCTAATATCGCACATACTCCTGGATCTTGTAACAAAGTCTGGCCTCCCTCTTCTTTACCCTGTCCGCACTACCAATTACGGTTTGAGGCTGGTGAGTGCTCATAGCAAGAGAGCAAACAAACTATTTATGTTATTGGGGCTTCTAATTTTACTCTGCAAATGGACCCCAAAGCTACTAAGATAGGCCTGGAAATACACGTGCCGCTAAGAACAGAGAAAAAACTCTTTTGCGACTGCCCCACCTCATATCACGAGATTGATACTCCAAATTCGCTAATTTGCGAGATATGCACAGGCATGCCGGGAATAAAACCGATGCCTATTAATTCCAAGGCACTGGACGCTGTGATAATAATTGCCCACCTCCTCAATTGCACGATTCCAAGAAAGAGGATATACATGAAGAGAAAACACTATGACTACCCTGACCTTCCGAAGGGCTACCAGATAACCTCCGAACCGATAGGCGTTGATGGCGTCTTCAGATTTGACGGCGGTCAATTTCCTGACATTGGAATATGGGAGGTCCACCTAGAAGAAGATCCTGGGCAGTATAACCTCGCCAAGGGCCTGGTTGATTATAACAGGAGCGGGGTTCCCCTGGTTGAGATAGTCACAGCTCCGGATATCCAAGATCCTGAGCATGCTCGTAGCTTCATGAAGGATCTGCTGAAGATGTTGGAATACTCAGATCTGATCCTGGAGGGTACGGGCATTATTCGAGCTGATGTAAATGTTTCTGTGGCTGGAGGAAATCGGGTGGAGGTCAAGAATGTCAACTCTATAAGGAGTATATATCGTGCTATCAAATATGAGATCCTGAGACAGGAGGCTCTTTTATCACGAGGGCGTGTAATAGAACAGGAGACGCGGGGTTGGGATGAAGAGCGTGGGGAGACATACACTTTGAGGAAGAAGGAATCTGCCGAGGATTACCGATACATCCCAGATCCGGACCTACCACCCATTCTCCTTGGAGAGGAATATATAAGCAAGATGAGAGAACTCCTCCCGGAGACCCCACAGGACATAAGACAGAGGTTCATCTCAAAGTATGGTATATCTGAGAAATACGCCCGCGTCCTTACAAATAACAGGGATATTGCGAGATTCTTCGAAAACCTTGCTACAAAAGTAGATCCGCCTCTCCTGGCCACTTGGGTATGTGAAGAGCTCCTAGCACAGCTGAACTATCGAGGAATCTCCCTCTCCGAAACAAAGATCACAGAGCAAAATTTTTATGAACTCATCTCCCTTCTCTCATCCGCTGCAATAACCGAGGCGACTGCCAAAAAACTTTTGGAGAGGATAGTTGACTCTGGAGAATCTCCGCGTGAGGTTGTAGAAGCGGAGGGGCTGGGGGCAATAAAAGATGATGGAAGTCTGGAGAGGGTGGTTGAGGAGGTGATAGAGGAAAACCCAGGTCCTATTTCTGACTACAGGTCTGGAAAGACCGAGGCTCTGAACTTCCTGATGGGACAGGTGATGAGGAGAATGAGGGGAAGGGCAGATGCCAAGAGGGTGAGCAAGATCCTAAGATCCAAGCTGGATAAATCTTAGATTATATAATCCTAGATAGCTGAATCTGATCTATTAAATCTAAAAGTAAATCTAAAAGTATTTATATACCAAACCTAAAATAAAGAACCTGTCATAAAGGACTTTCCTCATTAAACTCAAAATGGCGCAGAAGAGCTCAAGGGGAACAAAATCCAGGGGGAACACTTCGAGAAGAAGGGCTAGAAGGTCCACAGTGAGCACGCCGAAGCAGATCCCTGCACCAGAGAAACAAGGATCGCCCTCATCTGCACACGGGGTGCCAAGCCGCCTTCCTGTGTATGCTATTGTTCTGCTTCTCCTCCTCCTTTCTCTTTCTGCTTTGGTTGTCTATCTGATGCAGGCTTCTCCGGAGCAGGGGGGAAAAAAGACAGATGCCAAGGTAGCAGCACAGGCCCTCAAGGAGGCATCTGAGGCCTTTTCTGCACTCCAATCCTCTGGCATTATCGTGGACAGCTCCTCGCCTCTTGTCTCGAGCGTGGGGGACACTTATCTTGTCCGGTTCCCAGTTCTATCCAAGAACTTTACCTACTTTGATGTTACCTTGAATTCTAATCTATCTGTCATCTATCTAGGCCTTGACGGTTCGAAAGAGGATCCGCGAGCATTTGTTCTAAAATACAAGGAACTCACGCCGCTCCAGAAGTGTGCCAAGATGTTCAACGAGAGAGAGGTAATCCCGAATATCATAGCCAAGTGGTATAACGGGACTGCACGTCTCACCTTCATTCTAACTCCGGCTCGCATACTCACCTGCAATGGACAAAATTACACATACTCGCTGGAGATAGGCGACGGGTATGTAAAGACAACTCTATACTCTGGAAACCAGGGCCACTATTTTGTCTCTGGTTTCAACAAGGGCATAGTAGAGAAGGGGGTCTCTATCCCATCTACAGATCTGGAGAGGGGGGTATTCCTCTACGCTACGCGCATAGAGCCGTATAAACTTTCCTTTTCATATGAGCTTATAAATAACGGTTCCATGAGATACGATAAATATGACCCCTCTCTTGAGGAAGAATACAACATAACCTCTGTCCCTCGCTTGGTCTGGAACTGCAAGTATGTTTTGGGAAGAACTCTTGCAACTGCTGAGCTCAACGGGTCGGTGGAAAAGGGGAGAGAATTGGGAGTTCTGAAGACGCTGACCTGCATCTATAATAATGGAATTCCCCGGGATCTCTGTTCTTCTATTGGAATAACCCCCTCCCTAAATCACACAATACAGAGCACAATCCCAATTGAGTATTTCTTCTCTATGTATCAGACCTACAACCCACCTTGCAAACCGGATAATGAAACGACCCTTCTCCAGGTTTTCCACAGCCCTGATTCTATTGCATCTAGAGACCAGAGACCCATAATTGAAGAGCTGAAGAGGGAGTTTGGTAAGCATTTGAAGGTAGAGTACTACTGTGTTGCACTAAAACCCCAAGACGTAGAGGTCTGTAAAAACCTAATAAATGCGAGGATTCCATCCTAGATCAGATGCCCAAAGAGAAGAATTCTGGAGAATCCAAAGAAAGAAGAGCTGAAAATAGGGGGGATAAATACCGGGTTTTTCTCCCTATAATACTCATTAGCTTTCTGTTTCTCTTCTCTGTTTATCTTCTTTTGTGTCCTGGATGTGGTGGTGGACGGGAGCCTGTAGTGCCAGGGCTTCAAAATACAACCAACACTACTGAAAATCAGACTGGGATTCGCAATATAACCATCTACGAATTCAGCGACTTCAAGTGCCCCTACTGTGCAGCTGCTGATGGATACGGCTCCCTTATAAACAGGTTTAAATCTGAAATGCCATCCTGGGAACCTCCGCTAAAGAAGATAAGAGAAGAGTATGGGGATAGCATAAGGATAGAATACAAACACTTTATTGTCCACCCATCTGCTCAAAAGGCTGCAGAGGCTGCAGAGTGTGCAAGAGACCAAGGAAGCTTTTGGGAAATGTATGATATTATGTTCAAAAACCAGCAACACCTCAAGGTGGCGGACTTAGAATCGTATGCATTGCAGATAGGTCTAAACACAACTCTCTTTAATTCATGCTTGGAATCTGGGGAGAAAAAGGCTGTTGTGGATGCGGACATAGAGCTTGGGAAAAAGCTGGGTGTTACCGGAACGCCAACCTTCTTCATCGGTGGGCTTGAAGGATGGAAAATAGTCGGGGCACAGCCCTATTCAAAATTTGAGGGGAAGATCGACCTGGCCTTCCAGGGTGTGCGTCCCCCAAAGCCTGTAGCACCAATAGCATCCTTCTCTGGTTTGGAATACGACAAGGGCATCTGCACAGAGGATGGAAAGCCGATTATTCGCTTATTCACAGCTTCTTGGTGTCCTCACTGCAATTGGGTTGGCGGGGCGTTTGATTCTGTCGTCAGGGAGTATATGGAACAGGGCAAGATTGTCGCTTATCACTGGGAGGCGGATACCGGGGACAATACCCTCACGCCCGAAAGGGAGAACAGCGTTCCTGCCTCAGAAAGAGCTATATTTAAGGAGTTCAACCCACGTGGCAGCGTCCCAACCTTTGTCTTTGGGTGTAAATACTACAGGATTGGAACGATGTACGAAAGGCAAAACGACTTGGAGTCAGAGAAGAGGGATTTCAGGGCGGTCATAGACGCACTTGTAAATCAAACCTCTTCAGGCTGATGCTCCAATCCCCAACCTAAGCTGTATTCTCTCCTTCCTCAGTTCTATTCCCCCTCCAAAAAACCCCACTAATGCATTCCTCTCTCAGGGTTTCATTGTTTATTCTATTGCATGCCCTCTCTGTTATGATCCTGCTCACATTTCTAAAGGACCTCGCAACTTCTGTGTAACACTCATCACTCTTGCTCAGGTTTCCACAAACCCACATCACCTCGTCCGGATATAGCGTGATATTCGTATTATTCAACCAATTGGCATAGCATCGCTCCCTTGGCTCTATCGCTGTGCTAATAGCATCGCACAGCCTCAACGCTCCCTCCGGGTTCTCCTTTACTATCCTATAGCTGGCCATTTCCAGACAACTCTCCACATTATCCAGTTTCTCACAGGCCTCTAAAACAAGGCTTATATTCTCCTGTGTCCTTGCCACCTTCTCATAACATTCATCTTGGCTGTCTGCTCCGATAATAGAACAAACTTGCAGGACCTGTGCTGGTGCGTCTTTTATAAACGCGTCCACGAGCTTTTGATAGCATGCTCTCTCCCCAATATACAACCCGTCGCAAATCCAGAGAGAGGTGTTTATATCCTCCACTACCTTGCGTGGGATATTGAGCCACACAGTATTAAGACACGAATCTCTGGCTTCATAGTCCTCCATATACCCACAGGCCTTTATTGCGTAGTTGTCATACCAGCCGGAGAACTTTTCCGCCAGATTTTGAAGGCACTCGTCTCTTACCCCGCTCTTTGTGATGTCCCTGCAGCACTCCATAGCCTCTTCAGGGTCTGAAACCCCGACTGTGTCTGCTATCTGGAGAAGGCAAGAGTCCCGATCTATAACCAGTTCGCATCTCTTCTTGCTCTTGCCTGGATCCCTTCGTATCTCTGACTTTCGGTATATGATCCTTTGGTAGCATTTATCTCTCTCGAGAGCGTTTTGAACAAGCCCACAGGTTGTTATTCCCTCCTCTGTTTCCATCCCGTTTGCGAGGTCCATATAACAGATGTCCCTAAATGCTGTGTCTTCTATCCTGCTGCACATCTCTATTCCCGTCTCTGTATTGCTGGAGTTTAGGGCAAGCAAATAGTAATCCTGATCCCCCAATGTGCTAGTGTTGGACTCCTCTTCAACCCTGACTTCTTCGCTTAGAACCCCACTAATAATAAGGGCCGTACCCACTACAAACATGACAGCGCACAGAACCATCTCCGTATTCTCCCCCAGCGGTATACCAGATATCCACAGCTTCCCGCTCTCCTCTATTCTCTTCTCTATCACCCTTGCTTCCCCTTCGCATTCCTGAATTATCTTGTTTGCCTTCTCCTCACTGATTTTCCTTTTATAGAACAGATATTTTGTTCTCCTTATCAAATCCTCCAGCTCCCTCAGCCTCTCTTTCCTCCTTTCTGTTCTTTCTTTTCTCTCCCACAGAAGGTAACCCAAAAGAAGCCCAGCACTGCAGATTAGGAGACCGAGACCTATGAGCAGGGCGCTAACCATAAATAATTAATTGGGATTCCTTAAAAAGGATTTTTGACCCACTTCACTTCATATGAAATGACCTAGCGATCAGGTCCTTGTATTCAACCTCTCTTTTTGACACCAAAACAGCTTTCGCAGGTTTTAGAACCTCCATTATCTCCCTTGTGTTTCTTTCTATTAGATAAATTACATACTGTTCTGTAACA
>JAOZPI010000022.1 GCA_029932835.1 archaeon
ACATTTTTAAATAACCCCACATAAAATAACCACCGGGTGGAAGAACTAAAATGTTTTTATCCAAAAGTGGATTAGTTGTAAAGTTAATAATCCTCTTGTTACTCCTATCAGTTGTGCTTGGCATCGTGGGCATACTCCTCCTCCACGGAGAACTCCCCTTTGGGAAGATCACCTCCTCACCCTCGTCATCTTCTCAACAAACCCCTGAAAACGTTTCTTCCTCCCTTATAAATGTAGGGACCCCAAATTCAGATGTTGGGGTTGAGGAGGATGAGGCGGTGGATATACTAACAAATCAATCCCTCTTTTCTAAGGGGGCAGTGGCGTATGTCCTTTGCAGGCCGCTAACAAGTGGAGATCGTATCTCTGCCATGGGGGGTGACAAGTATTCAGTGGTAGGTCCTGTGTGGTTTGTTTATATAGACGAAGAGCCCTATTCCTTCTTTGAACACGATGTTAAATATGCCTTTGTTGATGCTTCAACAGGAGAGGTGATCTCGTATGACGAATCATGGCCTCCGACCATAAATGGAAAATCCATATCCGAAGCTGCCGAGAGTTGCGGGGGCGTCACTGAGATTTACGCTTCATAAATTAATCCGAAGATCAAGGAAATGACCGAAAAATGAAACTCCCACTTGCTTCAGTGGTGGTATTGGTATTATTCTTCTCCTCTCTAGCCTTGGGGGGTGTCCCAAGGGGTGACTATGGAGATGCTCCTGATGGAACAGATGCGTATCCAGGGGTTCCTGCTAAATTCCCCACCTTGTACACTAGCTCTTCTGGATTGGTTGGGATCCACATCCTCCATCCAGGAGAAGAGACGATAGGGCTGAGTGTAAGCGCGGAACTGAACGCCAATGACCCAAGCGATCCAGATGGGGTACCAAACTTGGTAGACAATGATCTAGACGATCCAATCTATACCCAAATTCTGGCTACTAGCATTCCTGCGAAAGCTAGGCTCTCCTTCAAGGTGAGGGTTGACAAAAACGCTCCTGATGTTCCTCGTTATATCAATGTTCTCGTAGATTTTGACAAAAACGGCAGCTGGGGTGGAAATTCCAGTGGTGTGGAGTGGGTTGTGAAGAACCAAAAGGTCCACGTCCCCGTTGGTTCTGTAAAGTTAGTTCATACAAAATGGTTTAATTGGGGGAATGGAATGGTAATCCCTACTCCCGTATGGGTGAGAGTTTTACTGAGCAGAGATCCCATATCCACGGATGAGTGGAAAGGAGAGGGAGAATTTGACTATGGGGAGGTACAAGACTTCATAGTTGATTTAAAGGTAGGAAATAAGAGAAAAACAAATCCAAAGCCCTCCAGAAATCTAACAAAAAAACCGGTTTGTGGAAACAATAAGAGGGAGGGAAAAGAAGAGTGTGATGGGAATGATGATAAAAAATGCCCCGGAAAATGCCAAAAAAATTGCGTTTGTAAAAAATCAAAGGGACCAGGGCAAGCTCCTCCTGGGAACCCTGGACCGAAGTTTGGCCCTTGCGAGGTTCCCATAAACTACTACGCCCTGATTATTAATGCGGGAGATAATGAAAGGCGGCTAGCTGGGATGGAGGCAGCGGACGATATCTGGAATACCCTAGCTGCTCAGGGATATGCCAACATAGTCTATTTGGGTCCCTATTGGGATCCACTCGCGGACGGTCCAAGTACAATTAGTGGAATACACTCTGCAATAGAGGAGATAAAGAAAAAAATAAAGTGTGTCGACAGGCTCTTTGTGTATGTGGTTGGCCATGGTCTTAAAAAGAATGGCCATCTGTATGGGAGAAAATGGCCAAGCGGGGGTATAGTGCTCCAAGGAAGAAAAGGACAGGGAGAGATCCTAACTCCAGAAAAATTAGACGAGCTTCTCTCCCTAATTTCCCCATGCAAGGACCAGAATTGTGAGACAAAGGGAGTCACCTGTCATATGAGCATTGTCATAGACTCCTGTCATTCAGGCAACTTTGACATATTAGAAAGGGAGGGAAGAAATGTAGCATTATCTTGTGCATCTTCTGAGACTGCTGCTTTTGGAAAGGATGAAAAAGGACAGTGGCATGGAGGGGATTATACAAATGGCTTTGTAAAGGATATGTGGAGTCCAAAAACTGCCGACGTCAACAAGGATGGAATTGTTTCGGCAAAAGAGGCCCATGATTCCGCAAAAAGCAAGCTTTCAATTGCAGCGTCCTCTGGAAAGGCACAGACCCCAAGCTTTTATGGGGGCGAATGCAAGTGCTCGCTAATCTGTGGAGCAAAGTGCGGCAATGGAAAGGTAGAGAAGGGCGAAGAATGCGATTATAACGCTACCCCTACGGGATGTGAATCCCCGGAGATATGTAACGAGGAGTGTGTCTGTGTAGCGACACAAAACCCTCCGACAGAAAACACTACTGAGTGCCCAGAGGGAGAATACAAAAAAGACGAGTGTGAGCAAAGGAGAGAACCCTACGACAGATGTGTTATTGATGAGAAAACAAACTGCTGGTACTGTGAGGAGCCGAGAACTTGTGAGGACCTGGGAATGTTCTCTACAAAATCAGGATGTGACTCTGATTGCGTCCCTCCAGATTATTGCAAGTACTCAGAGGATTATAAGTGTTGGTATTGTGTAGATGTGACCTGTGGGGATGGTCTCTATGAGTCCTCTGATTGCAATGGAGAGTGCTCAGGCCAATGTGAGTTGTATCAAGGAGGTCCCTGTTATTGGTGTGTCTGTCCAGATCTGTATGTCAAATCCATACACGCTCATGTATCCAAGAGTGCTTCTACTCACTGTCAGAATGAAGTCTGCACGACCGAGTGTACTCTAGACGCAACAGTGGATTTCAAGATAAAGAACTCTGGAACAGGATCTGCTTCCGATTCTACAGCATTTGTGGAGGCGCTTCCCGGAGTGGGTGAAAAAACAGAAAGCGTAGGGGCATTGGATCCAGGTGCAGAGACAAGCACGATTACATCTACTTTCCACAAATCAGCTGTAGTCTCCGGGAGTGGCACAGCTGCATGTTCTGAATTAGAATGGTGGAGTGACACCTACACAGCGAGAGTTACTGCAGACTCAGAGGGCGCTGTAGAGGAGTGTGATGAAGGCAACAATGTGAATTCTGCCACAACCCAATAAATTAAACAGTGCTCACTGCTCACTAAATAGCCACTTTTTTATCCTTCTTTAAGAAGGAATAACCATGCAAAGAAGTGGAATAGCAGAGCTACCGCTACATTATGGAAACTGTCCAAGGTGGTTGTTTACGCGCATGGTAAGGCTCTCCAGAGCAATAGTAGAGATCCTTGTGAGCGAGTACTCAGAGCGCGTGTTTCTCAAGAGACTTAGCGATCCCTATTGGTTTCAAGCATTTTCTTGTGCAATTGGGTTTGACTGGCATAGCTCTGGCGTATCAACAACCCTTACAGGAGCTCTAAAAGCAGCCAACCTTTATGATCTGGGGATAGGGGTCTGCGGTGGGAAGGGAAGGGCATCTCGGAAAACTCCACAGGAACTAGAGGCCCTTGCGGACATCCTTTCCCTCTCTATAAAAGCTACCAACTCTCTAAAGAAAGCCAGCTATATGACTGCGAAGGTAGACACTGCAGCACTTCAAGACGGATTTGATCTCTATCACCACGTTATCTTTTTCACAGAAAGGGGAGAATGGGCAGTAGTGCAGCAGGGCTTAAACACTGATATGAAATATGCCCGTAGGTATCACTGGCTGGGGGGGAGTATGGAGAGTTTCGTAGAAGAGCCGCACAGTGCGATATGCTCTGACCTGACTGGCCAGGCACTCAACCTTGTTGCAAGGGAAAGCAGGGGTGCTCAAAGGGCTATTGTGGATCTTGCTGTTGAGAATCCAACATGGACGTTGAGGCAGCTCCATAAAATACGCGGACAGACCACTCTCGGGGATTTTACTCCAAGTGCCGCATCTAGTGTTAGTACATTTCTTGCCCCTAGAAGGCATAACATAATCCCCCAGGAGGACATAAACCCAAAAAAGCTGCATCAGATACTCCTACAGACTTATGAATCTCAAGTTGAGGATTTTGAATCCCTCTTAGGAGTGCGTGGACTTGGACCTGCGACTATTCGGAGCCTTGCCCTTCTCTCAGAACTTTTATATGGGGAGGAACCTAGCTGGAGAGACCCGTGCAGGTACAGCTTTTGTGTTGGTGGGAAAGATGGGGTTCCCTACACCCCAAACCTCCAGCATTATGATCAGGTAATAGAGACTATGCAGGATCTAGTCCGAGAGTCAAAACTAGGGAAACGAGAAAAGCTAGCTGCTATACAGAGGCTCTCTTCCAGCAATTTGGCTAACCAAACATAGCTGCCATGCCGCTGGGCACATCATTGTTGCTCTCCGAATTCCATGCATTCTGGGGCTCCCACGTATTCTGCTCTTCCATTCTCTTTTTTAAACAACGAAGGCACACTAGTCTTCTCTCTCCCTCCTCTACCACATGTATCAACATCCCTTCTGTGCTTCCGCACAGATAACACGCTTCGATGTGCCCCTCTATCTCTTCCGCTCTGTCTGCTTCTTCTATCTCTTCTTTATACTCTTTTGGTATAAGATACTCTAGATCCAGCAACCTTTCCTCCCTCCTTAGTATCATCTTGGGTTGGTTGATTATATTTGAACCTTCATCAATAAAATCTTATCCTCCTCCCCACAGCATCCACAACAGCCTTATCAGTGCCAAAACAACCAGTATTATCCCTATTGTCTTCCCAAATCCAGACAGGACCAAAAGGAGGATTCCTATAACTAGTATCAAAAATGGGCTAGCATCTGAGAGAAATTTCGTTACTTCATCAATCGGCTCAACACCCGTTTTTGTCATGTTCCCCAGTGCCTTTCCAACATCCGAGAGATTCACAGATATATCAAACAAACCCCCCTTGGATTCGTTTGTTGTATTGGGTATGGGGTTGTTGCTCCCGTTTGCCCCCTCCTCTGTTTGATTGTAGGTTATTATGCTTCCTGTGCTTTCGTTCCCTTGGCTACTCTCGTTATCCTGCGTGTGGTTGTATGTTATTATATCCCCAAGAGCGGTGCTCAAAAGTATCACCACCATTACAGCACCTAGGACTCTCACATCCACGTATTTCATAATTTAATTAGCTACTTAAAGAACAAAAACCTTAAGAAGGGAGAACAAAAGCCTTAGGGCCCTATCCTCCTTGTTGATATCTCCAAAGCCCTACCATTGGTACTTCCATTTTGGCTTTTAAGCTTCTTTAACAAAAAATATATTCCACTTGCAAAATCACTTATTTCCAAAACCATAACAATGCCAACGGTTGAATTTCAGATGCAGGACCTTCTCAACCTCATTGGCGCTGATGTGCCACTTTCTGAGCTGGAAGAGAGGGCGTCTATGCTGGGAACATCAGTGGAAGAGATTGATAAGGACCACATGGTGGTGGAGATCTTTCCAAATCGCCCCGATATGCTATCTGTGGAGGGGTTTGCACGGGCCTACAGAACCTTTACGGGCTTGGAGTCTGGTTTAAGGGAGTATCGCGTTGAAGATGCTGATATACAAATCTCAGTGGATACCTCAGTCTCTGCTGTGAGGCCCTATATAGTCTCCGCTATCGTAAAAAACATTCCAGTCACTGAGGAGGTGCTTCTCTCAATAATAAACATGCAGGAAGCACTCCATACCTCTCATGGAAGAAAAAGGAAAAAGGTTGCTATTGGGATCCATGATTTTGACAAAACCACGCCCCCATATAAATACACAGCAGTAGACCCAAATTCTTTATCCTTTGTCCCCCTCGACTTTACAGAGGAGATGACCCTCGCACAGGCCCTTAAACAGCATCCAAAGGGAAGGGACTATAGCTTCATACTAGAGGGAAAGGCTCTTCTTCCTGTGGTTTTGGACGCCAAGGGGGTTGTATCACTTCCCCCGATAATAAATGCTGAGAGGACACGCGTTACTACAAACACCACGAACCTTTTCATAGAGATGACAGGCACCAACAAACCAGCCCTTAACCATGCCTTAGATATAGTTCTCTCCTCTCTTGCAGACAGAGGGGGTCAAATCGTCTCTATTGATGTAGCTGGCGAGAGGCATAATATGAAGCCGAGAGAGATGAAGCTGCGCTCAGATTATGCAAACCAGCTTTTGGGACTGAACCTAAAGCCCTCCAAGATATCGGAATTGCTCTCCAAGATGGGGTATAACTCAACTGGTGGTTCTACTCTCAGAGTTCAGGTTCCGTGCTACCGGGCGGATGTATTACATCCTATTGACATCGTTGAAGACCTTGCCATAGCTTATGGATACGAGAAGTTTATTCCACAGGAACCTCATATACCGACTATTGGAGTACCTGACCCTCTAGAAGAGGCTTCCTTCAACCTCAAAATGCTTATGTTAGGGCTGGGGTTTCAAGAGATCTCCCCCTTTACATTGACCAACGAAGAAGAGCTCAGAAAAGCAAGGATAGACAAACCCTATCTGAGGATAAGAAATCCACGGACAGAGGAATTCACCATAGTGCGGCCCTCTGTTATCCCTTCCCTCCTCTCAGTTCTCGCCTACAACAAAAAGAAGAAGATACCACAGCGCATCTTTGAGCTGGATGACGTCGTTCTCCCTAAAGATAACAAAAACCACAGGATACTCGGAATTGCGGTTATCAACAATGTGGTGAATCTATCAGAGATGCAGTCTGTTGTGGAGGCACTACTACGGAGCTTAGGGGTGGAATACAGTTTGAAAGAAGCTGACTACGACACTTTTATACCCGGGCGGAGTGCGGAGATACTCGTAGGAAAACCAATAGGCGTATTTGGAGAGGTACATCCCCAGGTTTTAGACAATTTTGGCTTGGATTACCCGGTTCTTATTGCTGAGATTAGCGCTGAGGAACTCCTTTAGAGGAATCGTTCTTCTCAGGATAGTTGCTTTCTCTAAAGCTGCATATGCCGGTTGATAGGGGACATCCCTCACACCTCGGATCCCTTTTGCAGTACCTCTTCCCAAGCTCGTCTATCAGGGCGTGGAACTCTTTGTATAGTTCTATGTCCTTGGGGAGGCGGTCTTCAAAGAAGGCTCTTAGATCTTCGTATCCCACGCTCGGACTCACCATCCCAAGCCTTGAGAATATCCGGCGCGTGTAGCCGTCTACAACAAATACCTCCTTATCCAGCGCGTAGAGAAGTATAGCATCTGCGGTTTCCCTGCCCACTCCCCACACCGACAGGAGTTCCTCGCGGAGTTCACTCAACTCCTTCTGTCGCAGTGCTTCAATGCTAAAATTGTGCTTCTTAAAGTACTCCATAAAGGCCATTATCTTCTTGGCCTTCTGATTAAAATAGCCACTCGGTTTTATCAATTCTCTTATTCGCCCCTCGCCAGCTTTGTAGAGCTCATATGGTTCTAGCAGCCTCGCTTGTTTGATATTTTCTATGCTCTTTTCAACATTTTTCCAGTTTGTATTCTGTGTGAGGATAGCCCCAATTATAACCTCAAATCTGCTCTCTGCAGGCCACCACCCTTGGGGCCCAAACCTCTCAAAAAGAGCGTTGTATATCCCCACCAACCCTTTCATATATTTTTAACCCTTTTTCTTATAGAAATTATATGCCACCACGATCAAAACCAAGAGGTAAGACCCGGGGCCCTTCCTTCGGGAGGCAAAACCCTGAGCCATGGGCCAAGGCGCTTAGAAAACATACTAAAGGATTCACCCCAGAGCAGCACTCCCAAATGAAGAGAGCGATGTTTGGAGGACATGCAAGCACACCTGAGGACGTAGAGAGAGTGGCCAAGGGGATAAGAGAGGGAAAAATCTATGTGGACAAGTTTGGTCGCATCACTCGCAGGCAGAAATGAAGGGAAACATCGCGGCGTGTGCAGAGAGGGCTGCGATAATGGAAGTCTCTGCTGAGAAGCCGGGGAATGTGACCCCCACAAAGTCTTTCTCAGATCTATCCTACACTGACTTTGTCACTGCAGCCAGGCGTCTTCGCGGATTCGTTTCAAGGGCTGCTGAGGGAGAAAATATATGCAGACTCATATATGAAGCTGTGCCCGGAGGCAAAAACATAAACTTTGGCATTCTTATGATGTTTATGCCGCTCGCGGCGTCGCATGGAATGGACACAAGTCCCGTCCTTTCTAGTCTCACCCCGGATGATACAAAATGGTTTGTCAGGGCAGTTCAAAAGGCAGGGCTTGGGGGCATGGAACTCAAAGAAAAATCTCTAGAGAGATATGACATACTCTCACCCCGTATCTTCTCTGTAATTGATGAGGAGGATATTACGCCCCTTCGCCTGATGGAGATCTCACAGCCGTATGATACCCTGGCTTCCGAGTGGCTTACAGACTACCGCATCTCTAGGGCATCGTCTTATAGAATAACCCCTGATACCATAGTTGAGGAATACCTTCGTGTGCTCTCTGAGCACCCGGACACACTCATAGCCCGGAAGTACGGCATGGAGGAGGCAGAGAGAGTGTCCAAAATGGCGCGAAGGGTTCTTAGGGGGGACCCTCTTGAAGAGTTTGATCTGTATTTGCGTTCTAGGGATGAAAACCCCGGAACCACAGCTGATATAATAGCCACATCCCTATTCCTTTACCTCCTTCGTCAATGACCCTATCTCCTCCATCAGTTGCTTGAACGTTGCTCTTAGCTCCTTCTCTAACCTTTTCTTTAATACCCCTGTGTCTACCGGGTGGTATATATATTTTCTTCCTCTTCTGCTCTTTATTGGTTCCCTCCTAATCATTCCAATCTCGGTGAGGTGATTTAGGGAGATCTGCACCCGCGTTTGACTCCTTTTGACAGCTTCCATAATCTCTTTTACGCACATGGGCTTGTGAAGAGAGGCGAGCACCGCTGCGTCAGTGGAAGAAAGTCCCAGAATGCAGCATAACAGATCTTCACACGAGTGCCTTTTCTTTAGGATGTCCCGCAGGTTTCTGGGAGCCATTATTTTAGCATCTCTTCTATAATTTCGAGATATCTCTTCTTAGAAGGAGCACCAACATATCCCCCCCTTTCTCCCCGTTTATTCGTGAATATTATTGTGGGTACTGCCCTGATTCCATAGGCCTGTGCTTTTCTACTTCCCTCTGGTGTGGCTGTGCTCATCTCTTTCCACCTTACCCTTTCGGCAAGTTCTGGATTTTCCTCCATAAGTTCTCTCGTCACGCGAACAGCCGTGGGGCAGTGTGGACACCCGGGAGAAGTAAATACCTCTATCTTTAAATCACTCATTTTGGGTCAGAGAATCACTCCATATGCCGCATTATAGCGTTTTCTATCCTTCCCTTTGGGGCAGCGCCCACGATACGCTCAACCATCTGCCCAGCTTTGAAAAAAATCATCGTGGGGATTCCCATCACCCCAAACCTTGCGGCAGTCTTCTGGTTCTCATCTACATTAAGCTTGGCAATAGTTACCATGCCTGCGTATTTCTTTCCAATTTCCTCCAGTATGGGCTCTACAATTCTGCACGGTCCGCACCATGGCGCCCAAAAATCCACTATGACAAAGTCATTATTTTTAATAACCTCGTCAAAGTCAGCATCTGTTACCACAACAGGTCCTTTATATTCCATTTTCTTTTTTAGCATCTCCAGCTTTTTTGCTCGTATCTTCTCCAATTCTTCGTCCATTTTATCCTATTCACCCAGACTGAATAGTTTGAGGGTTTTCATATAAAAAGTTTTTATTCAAGCACTAAGAAAGGACACCATGCATGCAATCGATGTGAGAGGCCTAGTGAAAACCTTTGGTGATCTGAGGGCAGTTGATGGTATCAGCTTCTCGGTCAAAAGGGGGGAGCTTTTTGGACTCTTGGGTCCCAACGGAGCAGGAAAAACAACAACCATAAGCATGCTTTCAACCCTCTTACAGCCTACAGAGGGAAGAGCCATGGTTATGGGGCACGATATAACGAAGGAGCAAGACACGGTTAGACATCAAATAGGTTTGGTATTCCAGGATCCATCTTTGGATGGGAAGTTAACAGGAAGAGAGAACCTGAACTTCCACGCCATGATTTATGGCATGTCCAAAGAAGAGAGAACAAAAAGGATAGAAGAGCTTCTCTCCCTTGTAGAACTAGAAGACAAGGCCAAGGCGCTTGTTGAAACCTACTCCGGCGGAATGAAAAGGCGCTTGGAGATAGCTCGTGGACTTCTACATAGACCGAAGGTCTTGTTTTTGGATGAACCAACCCTGGGTTTGGATGCGCAGACAAGAAGGCATATCTGGGATTACATAAAGCATGTGAACAAGGTGGAGAAAATAGCTATGATACTTACCACCCATTATATGGAAGAGGCTGATTACTTATGTGAGAGGGTCGCTATAATAGACCATGGAAAGATAATTGCCATAGACAGGCCACGAGATCTAAAAGACAGGCTTGGAGGAGATATAATCTCTCTCACTTTGGCCAAACAAGGAGCGAGGTTTCTGTCTGCGCTCGGGAAATTAGAATTCATAAGAGATCTCAAGAGAGTTAGAAACAGGCTGTTTATAACCGTGGATAATGGAGAGAGGGCGATACCCAGAATTCTGAACACAGCTCATAGGATGGGGGTTTATGTAGAGGAGGTAAATCTTCGCAAACCAAGTCTGGAGGATGTGTTCTTGAACCTCACCGGCAAGGATATTAGGGACGAGGAGGGTGACCCTGCTAGAGAGATTATGAAAAGGAGGTTTGCAAGATGAGCGAGCTGCGAGCAGTTTATGTTTTGTGGTTGAGGGAAATGAAAAGGTACCTGAGGTCAAAATCCCGCGTACTTGGTACTCTCCTGATGCCCCTCCTGTTTCTGGTCTTTTTTGGAATGGGGTTCTCGGAAGTGAAGATTTCTGCTGCAGTTTCAGTCCCCTATACTCCCTTTCTTGTTCCCGGTCTCTTGGCTATGACTATCCTCTTCACGTCTATATCCTCAGGTATTTCGGTCATCTGGGACAGGGAGTTCGGATTTTTAAAAGAGGTTATGGTCGCTCCAATACGTCGTGTGTCAATAGTTCTTGGGAGGCTTACAGGGGGTATGACCATATCCGTATTGCAGGCTATTGCTCTGCTTCTTTTCTCCCTGCTTATGGGGTTTCCCCTGCCGACCCTCCCACAATTACTTCTCGCTCTCGTGTTTATGCTCCTTATTTCCGCAACCTTTGTCGGCCTTGGCTTGGTGCTTGCCTCCAAGATGCGCGATATTCACGGCTTTAACCTGATAATACAACTTGTCGTATTCCCGCTCTTTTTTCTCTCTGGCGCGTTGTACCCTATTGACAGATTTCCTTCCTACCTGCTTTATCTCTCTTATGCGAATCCCCTCACTTATGGTGTCGACGGGCTTCGGGGAGCGCTCATCAATATCTCCTCCTTCCCCATGGCTATGGACTTTGGAGTCCTTGTAGTAAGCTCTATACTAATGATATTCCTTGGGGCCTGGTTTTTCGGGAGAAGCGATGCCGTCTGATTTTTCTCTGACGGAGGTAAAGATTATAAGAGATGCTGGAACTCTACACTGATGGAGGGTCTCGGGGAAATCCAGGGAGGGCAGCCTTTGCATTTCTCATATATCGCAATGGACGCGAGCTTTACAGATTAGCACAGGTTATGGGTGTCGCTACAAACAACACAGCTGAATATACCGCGGTTCTAGAGGGTCTAAAAAACTGCAGGAGGTTTGGAGACAGTGTCTCTGTTTTCTCTGACAGCGAGCTTGTGATAAAGCAGTTGAGGGGGGAGTACAAAGTCAAGCAACCACACCTTCGGAGATTATTCTCACAGATAAAGAAAGTGGAAAGACAGTTCAAGACCGTTAGATATATCCATCGCCCCCGAGAGACAGCAACCCAGCAAATGGCTGACTCCTTGGTTAATCAGGCTCTTGACTCTTAGTTCTGCCCCCTTCTGCTTCCTTTCTGGCCTCTCCTACAGCACTTTCTATTTCCCTCATTATCCTCTCCGCGCTCTTCTTATCTCTCCCCTCTGCGCTGAGTCTCAACAGCGGTTGTGTATTGGAGGCCCTGATGAGGCCCCATCCATATGAGTACATAATCTTCACGCCATCTATCCGAATTGGATTCTGGTCTTTAAATCTCTCCGCGACCATCTCAACAATTCTAAATTTCACATCATCCTCAACTTCAATGACCCTCCTGATTATCGGGTATTTGGGTATCCCGGACATAATTTCAGAAAGCCCCTCCTCCCTTTTTGATAATATCTCTGAGAGGTACGCAGATGTGGCTATTCCGTCATCAAATATGAAATATTTTGGTATAACAAAGTGGCTTGAACTCTCCATAGCAAACACCGCCCCCTTTTTGACAGCATCTGCTAAAAACACATCTCCTACGCGGATTCTTTTGACCCTCCCCCCCATTCTCTCAACCTCTTCTTCAACAGACATAGAGCAGTCAATGTTCAGAGCCACCTCCCCCTTCTTCTCTCTCAATATTTCCCTAGCTATCACTATTCCAACCTCCTCGGCAGACCTCACTCTCCCTCTTTCATCCACAAATACAGCCCTATCTGCGTCTCCATCATAGGCTACTCCCAGGTCTGCTCCAACTTCTCTAACACTCTCTTGCAGCCCTTCCAAGGTCTTTTCATTCGGATAGGCACTCCTCCCCGGAAAGTCC